>JABDFG010000070.1 GCA_013286655.1 Bacteroidota bacterium | reverse complement strand
GAAAAGTATCGTACAACCCAAAAGTATTTTTAAGAGCGCAGAGTCGTTTTTTAATCAATTCGCTACACATGGTACGGTCAGCGTAGGTTACGATTATGGAGTTGTACCCTTTGTTACTACCGGTACTGTCCCTACAGGATTTTTACGAGCGGAAGGCAATATGAATTTGAAGATACTGGGACTGCCCTTTAATGGCAGCTTTTTTTATTCCGGGATGCAGAATGTGACGGGGCTAAATAATTATTTCCGCTTTGTATTTGATGACGCTAAATTCCGGCAGGACGTGAACGATAAGGCAAACAGTCAACAAGACGCACTTAAAGGGCAAATCTCTTCTCTTTATTCGGATAAACAATTTTCGGAGGAGAAACTGTTTTATTATAAATCTCTTCAAGAGCCCAGTTTACCAGGTGCTCTTCCAAAGGGACTTCCTTCCGGAGGTTTAAACAGTTTAGAAAATCCTTCGAGCTTAAATCCGGGATTACAAATTCCAGGTCAGGGGAGTTTAAGTCAGAACCCAGAGCAGATGCTTGAAAATAAACTCACCTCAGAAGCTCACACTTATGGGGATTCTTCCCTTGCTTCTTCTAAAGGCAATAATCCAGATTCCATAAAAAAGTTAGAGGCTAAGGGAAAAGCGGAAGCCGATAGTATTAGCAAACAAATAAAAAAGTATCAAGGGCAGATAAGCGGCTATGAAGCAAAAATACAAGCTCTTACAACTACTTTGGAAAATCTAAAAAATCCAGCCAATCTTGCCGGTAAGGTAGGAAAAACCAACAGCCCATACAGTCCATATGTTGGAAAGATCATGGATTTCTTTTCACATGTAAAGAAGTTTGAGGTGGGAATGTGTTATCCAAACTACTCCACATTTTTAGTAAATAATGTAGCTATAAAAGGTATCAATGTAGAATACCAGAAGGACGAAACATACATCGCTTTTACGCATGGCCTTACGGTCAATAACCTACTTTTTACAACCAGCGCGGTGCAGAACAAGCTTTCTAACATGCAGAACCTGTACAACCTTTTTGATTTCAGTCCTTCCAGTCAGGGTCGCCGGATTACTGCGCTGAAATTTGGAAAGGGTAAAAAGGAAACAAGCCATCTTTATTTTGGTTTAATGTACGGTATTGGGATGCCTGATTACCTTTCTTCAACTACTTTGGTTAATCCTACAATTGTACAGGCAACTGCTCCGGATAAAAACTATGTTGTAGAAGTAGACGGAAGAGTGGTAGTTTCCAAGAACAGCACCGTGGACCTTATCTACGGCAAATCATCTCTTCAAACAGCCAGCCAGTACGTGACAGGAGAAACACCTGCGCCTAATTTGAACACTCTTTTAAACAAGGATCAATCCAATGCGGCTATGCTTAAATACTCGCTGCTGATTCCCAAAACAAAAACCAAAATAACGATCACTTCCCGTTACGTGGATCCCTTTTTTACAAGTTACGGAGTTGGGTTTATCAGGCCAGATAACTTCCGCTATGAAATGAAGGCGGAACAGCCTGCGGGTAAAAAATTAAAATTCAGTATCCTTTACCGCCGGGACGCGGACAATATTTTGTCGTTATACAATTACAAAACCGTTTTACAAACTGCCGGGGTTAACTTAAGCATTAAATTAAAAAAATCTCTGTCGTTAAGACTTGGCTATAATCCGGTTTTGGAACAAGTAACTACCCTGGATCACAGCTATTCTGCCAATAATCTAAATAGCATCAGCAATGTTCTTTTAACATATAATCCGATGCTAAAATCGGGAAGCTGTATGTTCAACGTGATGTATAACTATTATAATCTGACTACAGCAGGAGCGAACACACTTTTTGAAAGCATTTCTATCAGCAACCTGACTCAGTTTAAAAAGGCCATCCGGAATAATTTCTCAGCTAACTATTTCAGTACCAGCGGAGCGGATTCTTTGAACAATAAGACATGGCTGTTCACAGATGATCTGAGTTACACTTTCAAAAAAGGACGCACGGTAACTGGCGGATTAAAAGCAGCCAATAATCCAGCTACGGGATGGCAATATGGATACCTGGCCAAGGTAGCCACACCAATTTCCGGACATTTTAGTATTGAACTGAGTGCAGAAAAACTGGTTGCAGGGGATTTTTATAATAGTTTAAATTATTTACAGATCAGCCAGTTTCCTTACTACTGCTATGGTAAGCTAATTATGAGCTGGTGAGGATCCGATCTGAACGAGATAAATGAAATGAAAAAATAAACAGCATGAAAAAATTAAATAGGTTAAAAAGGTTTTTGCTTGGGATCGCCTGTCTAGTCTTAATGCAATCATTAAGCGCTCAGGTTTCTATTGTAAGCGCAAGTGTTATCCCCTATAATGTAACTCCAAGAGCGCTTGGTGACATCTGTATTTTAAACACCCGGCAAAATTTGCTGTGTACTCTTCAGGCGCAGCTCTTCAATTCAGCCGGAGAAGTATTAATGGCAATTAAATCAACCCCTTTTGTTATCCATAACGGAATGAATTTGACAGCGACGTTAGGTATGAATATAGCAAGCATAGAATACGGCTCCAGTAGCCAGGCAACATACGTAAAAACGAACCATATTCTACCTTCCGGTCAGTTTAAGTATTGCTGCGCTCTAACGATTAATGCCATAGACGATGTTCAGGAATATTGTACTGAGCTGGAATCTGACATGAGTTCTTACCTGGTACTTGTTAGCCCTGAAAATAAAGACACGATAGATACGCCCAACCCTGACCTTGTCTGGAATCACAGCGAGCCTTTCAGCATGCTTGCTACAGGAGAATATTTCCGGATGGTGGTAGTGCAATTGACACCTGATCAAACGGCGGACATGGGCGTTAGCGTAAATGTCCCGATCATGATGGCCAACAATCTTCTTACGCACAGTGTTTTATATCCTTTTAGCGCTCAAATTCTTGTTCCCGGTCAGCGTTACGGCTGGCAGGTTCAGCAACTAACAAATGGAGTAATCACCAATAAATCGGAAGCTTGGGAATTTACATTAAGAGTTCCAACTCAATTATTGGACAATAAGTACGCAAAGCTTCGCAATAAGTTAGACGGAGGTTTTTATACAACAGTAAACAATAAAGTCTTTTTCCGCTTTGATGAGCCTTATGCTTCTAATGTGCTTGCCTTTACAATTTTCGATTCCAAGATGCAACAGGTAAAAACAAAGGCGAGTAATCAGGCGAACCCGGTAGCGGCCAGCGGTCTGAAAAATAAGGGCTATAACTGCTTTGAAGTTGATCTGAACGGATATGATATCAGCAGCGGATATTACACAATGGAAGTAAAAAACGAAAAGAACGAGAAACAAATGCTTCGGTTTTTTGTACAGTAAAAACTAAATAATAAAGCGTATATGACAAATAAGGTGATGTGGATAGTAACATGGGTTGTAATAATCGGAGTAATCTCCTTTTTATTTATTCAGCAGGGCAATAAACCCAAGACAGGCTTTATACTTATCTCTGATGTATACGGGTCTTTTGATTTAAAAAAGCAATTGGAGCAAAAATTTACAATCACAAAAAATGCCAGGCAAAAAATAGTGGACAGTCTGGCTTTTGAGTTGAAACTGCTGGCAAAGAAAATCGATGCAGAGAAATCAGAGAAGTCAAAGAGCAAAACGGAAGAAGAACTGTATAACACTAAAAGGCAAGAGTTTTACCAGCGGACGCAGTCTTTTAACGAAGATAATAAAGAACTTACTAAACAATACGATCAGGAAATCTTGTCTCAGCTGAATCAGTATGTCAAGGATTACGGTAAGGAGAATAACTACCAGTACATTTTCGGAAACGACGGAAATGGATCACTTATGCACGCACAGGAAGCAAATAATATAACAAAAGAGATCATTGAATACATCAATGATAAATACAAGGGGAAAAAATGAGAAAGGGAAATTTAATAGCGATTGTCTTTATTTCCTTGCTCTTTGCATGTAAAAATCCAAATGGGATGAATGGGGTAGAGAGTGAATCCGGAGGAATTGGAAATGGAACAATGTCAAAACAGTCATTAACGCCGGGCGAATATGTTAAATGGGTGAGAGATGAACAGCACGGCTTGAAGAAAGAAAAAACAATTGAGGATATCGTTTTTTCAGCTCAATATAAACCGGCGGAGTACGCCATATGTACAGAAGAGAAAAAAGGAAAGTTGGAAGATACACTTGTAAAAAGAGAAAAAAAAGACCTGGAAGGTATGCAGTACTTTGATTTTAAAATTGGACTTAGGAAAGGGGAAGGGGAACTTTTAAAATATGACCTCTCCTCGAAGGAAGAATATGATAAGAGGGTGAATTATTTCTCATTCAATATGCAAAAGGATATTCAGCTGGTGGATGGTCAGGATACGATCCCTTGTTCGCTCTTTCATTTTGAACGCGCTTATGATGTTACTCCAAACAGCGTATTTGAGCTTGGATTTGCTCCGGGAAAAAATAGTACGGGAAATAAAACATTGATTTACCACGATAACATATTTAGAAAAGGAATTATAAAGCTTGAATTTGAGAACAAAGATCTCAGCGATGTACCACAACTAGAAACAGAAAAATAATGAAGAACGTTTTTACTCTTTTCACAAAGAAATTATTTCGAACACGGGCACGCAAAATATTTGCAGTGTTTACGGCCTATACGATTCTTTTCCAGGCGATCTATCCTACTTGCGCTTTTGCCTTAACCGGTGGGCCCAGCCAACCGGAAGTTCAAAGCTTTGAGCCGGTGGGTACTTCTGATATGGTAGATCTGTTTTCGGGAGATTTCAATTATAATATTCCCCTAATGGATGTAGATGGTTATCCGATCAACATAGCCTACCACTCCGGAATCACGATGGACCAGGAAGCCAGCTGGGTAGGACTTGGCTGGAATATCAATCCGGGTGTGGTGAATCGAAATATGCGGGGACTACCCGATGACTTCAAGGGGGATACTGTCACAAAACAGTTCAATATGAAACCCAACAGAACTTATGGGATCAATACAGGAGCGGGACTAGAATTATTTGGAAGTGATAAGCTGCATATCGGACTGGATTATACTCTTGGAGTCCATTATAATAATTATACTGGAATGGGCATTGAACAATCTTTAAATCTTTCTTTAAGTGCAGGTAAACCAGGGTGTAATCAATACACTGCGGGCCTTGGAATAACTTCCAGTAGTGACGATGGATTATCTATACAACCCTCTCTGGGCATGAGTACAACCATGTATAAAAATAGCGCTGCAAGTACTGTTTTGGGGCTTCATGTTGGAACTTCCTTTAATTCCAGGACGGGATTATCGGGGTTAACGATAGGTGCAAGCGCTAATGTGAGAGTGAATAATGGCACTACCGATCCAAGTGGCAATCCTAATAAAACTTCCGTTTTTGATAAAGGCGTTTCGGGAACGTACAATCCGATGCAGCCGACTTACACGCCTGAAGTTACTTTGCCAATGACAAATCTCTCCGTAACGGCCAACTTTAAACCCGGAGGGGAATTATGGGGGGCCGCCGCCAATTGGACAATAGGAGGTTATTTTTCTCAACAGGTTTTAACCCATAATACTATTCAGAATCCAGCTTATGGATACCTGAATGCCGATGAAGGTTCTAAATATGAAAATTCTCTGATGGATTTTAACCGGGAGAAAGACGGATCCTTTACAACCAGCACTCCGGATTTGCCGCTAAGTAATTTTACATACGATATTTATTCTGTTTCAGGACAAGGAGCCGGAGGCAGTTATCGTCCTTTTCGCAGTGACATGGGGAACGTATTTAACCCGGAAACTTCAACTACAAGCGATGGTTATTCCCTCGGAGTTGAAGTTGGAATAGGAAACCTTTTTCATGGCGGAGCTGACTTTGTAGTCAATAATATAAATACGGTCAGTAAGAAATGGGATGAAAGCGATAATTACGCAATCCGTAATTTATCCTATCAAAAAAATCCAAATGATCCTCTTTTCGAAGGAGCTTATTTTAAGGAAGCGAATGAAAAATCGGTGGATTCGGATCCTTCTTTTTTCGCTAAACAGGGAGGAGCCAATGCAGAAAGAGTCACCTTGACCGAACAATCCAAGTTTAACACAATAGCAGATCTTACGTATTCTTCCGGCTTGTCTATTGATCCCCATGGTTACCGTTTAAGCCGGGACAAACGCAACCAAAGTATTTCATTTTTATCTCATTCTGAGCTAAGTTCTTTTGGACTTCAGGATCCTTCTACGCTTAATCTATATAGTGCAATACCTGGCCATCATATCGGAGAAGTAACGAGCCTTGGCACAGATGGCAAAAGATACGTTTACGGGATAGCGGCTTATAATACGACCCAGGAGGAAACAACTTTTGCCGTTGGAACAGGAATGAGTGGTGGATCCGGAGGCTACGTTGGTAACTGCGTTACAGGACTGGTAGGCTATACTCCCGGAGACAATAGTAATGGGAATCAAAAGGGAGTAGACAATTATTTCAGCAATACCATTATGCCTCCTTTTGCCCATAGCTATCTATTAACCGCTGTCTTATCTCCGGATTATATTGATTCGGATTCACTGCGCGGGCCAAGCGATAATGATATGGGAAGCTATACCAAATTCAGTTATTCAAAAATATCCAATTATAAGTGGAGAGTTCCCGTTCAAAAAGATTCTGCCACTTTCAATGAAGGATTAAAGTCGGATCCCAGGGATGACAAGGCGAATTACCTCTATGGTCAAAAAGAGCTTTGGTACGTAAGTTCCATCGAAACTAAAAATTACATCGCTGTATTTACTACAGCTCCAAGAAACGATGCCCGTGGAGTTCTTGGAAAAGATGGGGGAATGGATACGACCAATGCGGATGCTTCTCAGCTTTTAAAAACCATCAGCCTTTATACCAAACCAAATTACAAGGCACATCAGGCAAATTCCTCTGTTCCGCTGGTTGCCATCAAACAGGTTCACTTTGTGTATGATTATTCTCTTTGCCCAGGTATTCCCAATAATAAAACTGGGGGCGGCAAATTAACATTAAAGAGCATTTATTTTACGTATCAGGGCTCGTTTAAAGGTCGACTGAGCCCTTATAAATTCACGTATAGCGCCGAAAACCCCAGCTACAATATAAAAGCCTATGACCGCTGGGGTAATTATAAACCCAACGATCCTGCCTTAGAAGGCGGTGGCGGCGGAAACCCTTGCGATCCAAGATCAAGCTTTTTACCTAACTCGGAATATCCGTACGTAGGTCAGAACAAGACCTTACAGGATGGTTATATGACTGCCTGGACTCTGACGACGATTGATTTACCATCTGGTGGAGAGATTACTGTGAACTACGAGTCGGACGATTATGCCTATGTTCAGAATAAAGTGGCCGGGCAGATGTTTACCATAGATCATTCGGATGTTCGGGATACTGTTCTAAGTGAAGCATTTCATAACAATCCGAATTATTATTTCAAGCTACAGAAAGATAAAAACGGACACTTAATCAAGGACCTAACTAAATACTTTAATGGTATTGATACTCTTTATTTTCGCTATTTGGTGGAACTTGCTCCAAATAGTTTTGATTATGTAAGCGGATATGCTTTTTTAGGTTCAATGGGTCTTAGTACTACGGATTCTACTATGGCCTATTTTAATTTTAATGGAACAAGTATGAATGGAACAGGAACCGGTTCATACTGCCCCGTTGCAAAGGCGGCTATCCAATTCGGTAGATTAAACAATGCAAGGCTAATCTGGGATCAGGTCGATCCGGTGGGGGAGACTACCACCTTTGGAGAAGATCTTTTGAAAGCGATTATTAATTCAAGTTTCTTTTCAAATATAGAAAATGCCATATTGGGCCCTAACCAGGCCATTTATGACAAGCTCACTGGTGACCTATTACATCCAGTACCGGCACACTGCCACTATTTTGTACCGGGTAAGTCATGGGTTAGGTTAAATAATCCAAATGGTGCTAAACTTGGGGGTGGGGCAAGGGTGAAATCTGTTCAGATAAATGATAATTGGAATGAAATGACGATAAATGCCGAATCCTCTTTTGATTATGGGCAGCAGTATACTTACACCTTGGCTGATGGAACATCTTCGGGCGTTGCTTCCTATGAGCCTCAAATCGGAGGGGACGAAAACCCGTGGAAACAACCGAGATTCTTTGACATTTCTAAAATATTAGCTCCTGACGATGAGCATTACCTGGAAACCCCTTTTGGAGAATCCTTCTTCCCTTCGGCATCGGTTGGCTACAGCCTTGTAACGGTAAAAAATCTTCAAAGGCCTCATGTTCATAGAAACGCTACAGGAAGTGTCGTACATGAATTTTATACCAGCAAAGACTTCCCAACTATTCCTACTCAAACAGACATGATTCCGCAAAGAGATAAAAGCGATGCTTTCGGTCTGAGCTCCATATTCAATATTGACGTAAGGGATTATATGACGGCAAGTGAAGGGTACGAAATTGAGCTTAATGATATGAATGGCAAACCAAAATCTCAAAAGGTTTACCAGGAGAGTCAGGTGAGCCCTATTTCTTCGGTAGAATACATTTACGAGCAATCCCCCTATCTGAACGGAAGTTTCCGTTTAGGAAGTCAGGTGACAACGATTGCTAAAGACGGAACCGTCAACCCCAACGCACAAATAGGAGTGTTTTATGATTATACATCTGATTTCAGAGAATCTACCACCACTAACAATTCTGCTGGTGTGATGGCAAACCTGGATGGCTTCCTTGTATTCCCAATCCTTCCTCCGGTTTTAATCCCAACCCTTTGGCCTTCCTTATCAAATGAAACTACACGTTTCCGCTCAGCCGTGATAACGAAGGTCGTTCAGCGATTTGGGATCTTGCAAGAGACCATTGCTCAGGATCTGGGATCAGTCGTAAGTACCCAAAATCTTGCGTACGACGCCGAAACGGGAGAAACATTACTTACTCAAACGACAACTGACTTTAATGATCCTGTATATTCCTTAACATATCCGGCTCATTGGTATTACGATGGAATGGGACCGGCTTATAAGAATATTGGATTTACGACTTCCGCGGCGTTTAACAGCTCCGGCATAGCCAGCCTTACAGTTCCGGCCAATATGTATTTTGCCGCGGGAGACGAGCTGGAATTAACCAGTGGTTCAACCTCTGTTAAAGGATGGGTAACGCTGGTGAGTGGAAACACGATTACTGCTGTACAAAGAAGTGGCTTACCGGTATCTGGATCCTATGCTGTAAAAGTTATCCGTTCGGGTAGAAAAAACCAACAGGTAACTCCCATTGCTAAACTTACTACGCTCACAAATCCCATCAATAGCCTGCAAAGTAATACCTATTCAAAAATACTACAGGCAAGCGCCATGCAGTTCACGGACTCCTGGAGAACGTATTGTGATTGTTACAATACCCCGGCAACCCAGACAACCAACCCTTATATACTTGGTATTTTAGGTTTCTGGAAAATGCAGACCTCTTACCTGTATTTAACAGATCGCGCTCAAAGTAATTTTGACAACAATACGAATATCCGTAAGGATGGACTATTTACAGCTTATACGCCTTTTTATAAATTAAGCGGTGGGCAATGGGTGGTAGATCCGGAAAACTGGACTTTCACAACGCAGGTCACCGAGTTCAGTCCTTATGGAGTAGAACTGGAAAATCAGGATGCTCTTGGAAGATATTCAGCCGCGACGTATGGATACAACCAGGCATATCCAACTTCTGTAGCTGCGAACTCTCGTTACGGTGATATTGGTTTTGACGGCTTTGAGGATTATAGTTTTTCAGGCTGCGCAGACAATCATTTTAAGTTTAATCAAAGTGCGGTGACGATCACTTCTACGCAATCACATACGGGAAAAAGAAGTATCCAGGTTGGAAGCAGTACTCCGGTGACAATGACGAAACAACTCGCACCTTGTGTAGCCCCAAATCCATGTAATCTAACGCTTTGTTCCAGTTATAATTCAACAACCCATCAATTTACAGTACAGGTAAACGGTGGAACCGCTCCGTACGGATTTGACTGGAATATAGTTAACGGGCAAGCAGGGATTTCCTTGGCCGGAAGTAACTCGATTTTTATAAGCAATGTTACAACGTCTACTGTAACCATTCAATTAAATGTTACCGATAGTAAAGCCTGCGTATTACCTTATACCATAACAATAAGTGGAACAACAATTAATTTACCAGCTTGCCCATAAGGCTAAAAGATTATGATTAGGGTATTTGTAAAAAAAAGAAACAATATGAGAATAGAAAAAAAAATCAAGCAGTTAGGGGTATTACTTCTCTTGTTTTGTAATATTTTATTTAATCAATTGAAAGCGCAATCTCCAATATATGATCTTGCCGTAACCACCCGAAGTAATATTACAGATACAGCATCACACTCCGCTGATATAAACTTGTATATCTATTTTAAATTAACCAATCCAGACAGCGTATCAGATATATACATACTACTGGGTCGACAAAAAGACAGTTTTGATTTCAAAAATGAACATTTGACCATTTCTAAAACGGAAGGTATAACTACAATGCAAACTTCAGATAATAGGCAATTTCAATTTTGGTCGAAATCTACTATGTATAATATTGCAATGCCTTTAAGTGTGGCGGAAGAAGTGCATTGGATCACCATCTATAGCAAAGATATTTCAGGAAATATTTCCAGTAAAAAGTACCATAAAATTCATTGATTATGAGAAGTAACAGACTGATTTTTTATAGTTTAATTTTTACGTTGTTTTTATTAAATGTAAAATTAGCATTGGCCAGCACTTATACTGTAACCAAAGTTGCTCTAGATAATACGGTAGGTTCTCTGGATTATTCCATAAGTCATGCGGTCACTGATGCTGATGCTGGTGCGACCGTAAGTATATTATTTGATGCTCCCGGACTTGTTCAAATTACGTACCAACTGCCTAATATTAATAACACTAACGGTTCTATTACAATTGATTTAACTTCTGGGGCTAGTTCTCCACAGGGAATTCAATATGCAAGTACGGCCGGTGATAACTCCATTGGATGGGGCCTTAGGATTGGAAACGCTTCAGGTTCTACCGTAACAGTAAATAATATCACTTTACGAGATTTCGTTGCGAACCCAAGCAGTAACCCTCGAGATCCAATTAATGCTGTTGGTTCACACAATGCTTTAATTCAGGGTTGCACGTTTATAAACAACAATACCGCGATTTTTTATTATGAAACTATTAATCTTACGATTCAAAATAATCAATTCACAAATATACACCTAAGATCGATCTGGTTGGAAGAGACAGCTACAAATAGCACAGCTTATAATTCCAGTATATTATATAATCATTTTTTATCTGCCAGTGATCCTTTAAGAAACAGTAGTAACGCCTCAGCGTTCATTGTTAGCCAATCTGGCAAAATGAATCATCATGTCGATTTTAAAAATAACGCGGATCTAGGAGATCAAATTGGCATGTATATTTGGGAAGCAAATTTCCTTTCCGACTCAACAGATCATACATTCACAATGGATATAGAGAACGATTCTTTGTCAAATAACATATATAATATATGGTTTATTAACCCGTTTAATTTTTTTGTTGTAAAGAATAACACTTTTGATATTGTAACTACTTCTACTGGTAATAATCTAGGTATAGAAAGTTTATCTTCGTTACCCAATGTATATGGAATTGACTTTATTAACACCAATGGTTTATCTTATCCAACTACCAATACTGGCAATACGTTCTCTGTTTCAAGCAAGACAAGTATTGAGGTTATTGGATATTTCGGCGTTGGGGTACACTTTATAGGGCAGACATTACCAGGAGAAGTCGATATTAGTAGCGGTTACTATACGACTCTACGTTCTACCAAAATTGTTTCCAAAGAGACCGTTAATCTTCCAATCAGTTTAGGTGGCTTATCGGGTAATGGTGGTATTCTACAACCAGTCCCAGTATCAGGAGGCACGACAATACTTTTTTCAAGCATAACTATTAATTATACGCTTTCTTCAAGTTTAAGTAACACCAACGCACCGTATGTAGTCGATTTTTATAGAACCAATACAAATGGAGATTTATTAGATTATTTAGGCAATCAAACCATTACCTCTTTAACTGGAGGAACCTATCAAGCGATCATTTCAACAGGAGGATTTAGTTATTCTGTAGGTGATCGAATCGCTATGACATTAACATCTTTAGGAACAGGCAGCATGCCAACTAATGCATTAGGAACAAGTCAAGCCGCATATGCAACAATTTCTTCCGTTGAACAAACTCAGCCCTGCCAAAACTGCATCGGTTCATTCCGGCCGCAGCCAGGCAAGACCTATCTGGTAAGTGCCTGGGTGAAAGAGTCTGGCGCGGCAGCTACCAAAACGAGTTATACCTATCCGCAGATAGCGATCGGATTTCCGTCGGTATCGTTGACAGCAGGTCCCTTTAGTCCTTCCGGAGAAATCATAGATGGCTGGCAGCGTATTGAGGCGCAGTTTAAGGTTCCGGCGAGTGCCACCAATATCAGTATCACTCTGCAAAGCACGACCGGCACTAGCTATTTTGACGATGTGCGCATATTTCCTTTCGACGGAAGCATGAAATCCTATGTTTATGATCCAACAACATTACGCCTTACAGGAGAACTTGATGAGCGTAATTACGCCACTATTTATGAATACGATGAAGAAGGTAAACTTACTAGAGTCAAGAAAGAAACGGAAAATGGAATTATGACCATTAAGGAAAGCAAATCAAGTTCCAAGAAAACGGGTAATTAATAAATCATGGAACAGAAAATGATCTTAAAAAGCATTATAAAGCGATTTTCATTAATTGTTGCCTGCTGGCTTTTAGTGGTAAGTTTTCGTCCTATTAGTCCAGACGACTGGACTTCTTTTGATAAAGAAGTAATGGCCAAAAAGCTGGATGAGATGAATAAAGGTTTTAAGACTATGCAAAATTATTCGGCTACGATGGTGCACTCTTCTTACGAGGACTACACATCGGGAACTCCGCATGAACGTTCAGCCGGGTATTTTAAAAGAGAAAAAAACAGTTACCACTCTTTTGTAATGGGAATTCACACCATACAAAATCAGGACTACAGGGTAGTGGTAGATAGCGCTCACGGACTAATAGCCGTGGCGGATCCGGATAATTCTTTTGAAAGCGTATTCACGCAGACGGATTACAGCACTCTTTTAAAAATGTGCAGCGGTATAAAGCAAATGCAGAAGGACAAAGAAATTACCTACCGCATAGAGTTTGCTAAAAAGTATCCTTTAAGCGCTTATGAGATAACGTTCGATGGGAAGAATCTGCCCGAAAAAATAGTTATGTTTTATAACAAGGAG
>JABDFG010000069.1:92-13781 GCA_013286655.1 Bacteroidota bacterium | reverse complement strand
CGGGAAAATTATGGGAGCAAATGCGCACGGCTCCTGTGAAATACATCGACATTCCTTTCGCTGAGCGTGCGGAATATTTATTGAGGGAATATGGGAAATTTGACAAAAGTGATCTGAAAGAGTCGGTGAGCCGCATCACAAAGCGGCTGGGAGGGATGCAAACCAAACAGGCATTAGCAGCATTGCAGCGCAACGATCTGAGAACTACTTGTGAAATTTGCCTGGCTTACTATGATAAAAGCTATGATCATGGGTTGGCTCAACGGGAGTTCCACACCATTAGAAGGTATTCATTTGATAAACTTGATCTGGATAAGATTGCCTATGAATTACAAAATCGGAATAAGCATGGATGTAAAACTTACGCAGTATAGCCATAGTTCGGGCTGTGGTTGTAAAATAGCCCCGCAGGTGCTGGAGGAGATTCTCCTGAGCAGCATTGAACGTCCGGATAATAATAAACTGATTGTTGGAAACAGTACCAGGGACGATGCTGCTGTTTACCTGCTGGACAAGGATACGGCTTTGATCAGTACTACTGATTTTTTTATGCCCATTGTTGATGATGCCTTCGATTTTGGCCGAATAGCAGCAGCAAATGCAATCAGTGATATTTATGCCATGGGTGGACAACCCATTCTGGCACTGGCCATACTTGGCTGGCCAGTTAACAAATTACCCACGGCGCTTGCCCAAAGGGTAATGGAAGGCGCCCGTAGTATTTGTGCAGAAGCTGGCATACCAATAGCAGGTGGTCATAGCATTGATGCATTAGAACCTATGTTCGGGCTGTCGGTGAACGGGATGGTTAAGTTAGCAAACCTGAAACAGAATTCCACTGCCCGGGAAGGAGACTGGCTTTACCTTACCAAGAGAATCGGAGCTGGACTATTTTCTACTGCAACGAAGCGTGGGGTCTTAAAAGAGGAGCACAAAGGACTCGCAGAAAAGCAAATGACGCTTTTAAATAAAATAGGAAGCCAGTTTGGAAAACTAAAAGGTGTCCATGCCATGACAGACATTACTGGTTTTGGTTTGTTAGGTCATCTGACAGAAATGGGAGAGAGTTCCGATTTGTCAGCTGAATTAGCATATGATAAAGTTCTGTTGATGGATGGATTAACGACTTATATTTCGCAGATGTGTATTCCTGATAATACTTACCGGAACTGGAATGCATATGAGAAAAAGACAGAGGGGATTACAGGAGATTCGTTGTTCACCCTATGTGATCCGCAAACGAATGGTGGTTTACTGATCGCTGTGGATAGTGACAGCAGGGCTGAGGTTGAAATATTGTTACAGAAAAATGGACTCGGGGAACATTCAAATCCGATAGGAAAAATGATAAAAAAAAAGGAGAAGGTTGTGTATGTAAAATAAGAAATACAGTCTCAGCTTTCAAAATAGACCAACGCGAAAGATTGAGTATTCCGATAATGTGAGTTGAGGTGAGAGTTCCGGGATAAGTTTCCAATTCGGAAGCATTTCCTGGTAGGTGCTTAGCTTTTTAATGCTATACTTTTCTTTTGTAGTCACCGAATGCCTGTTCTTAGAAAAATATCTTACAAGTAGGTAAATTCGATTACCTGCTTGATATCGGGATGCAAACTTTTTGCAACAGGGCAGGTTTTTGCTGCGTGTTCGTAAATCTTTTTCTCCTTCTCCGTAAAATTGGTTGGGGGCATGGTAATAAGAATATGTATTTCGCCTATTCTTCTTGGTTCTGCATACATGATCTTGGTTACCTTAGCTATTGCTCCATCCAATTTTGTTATTCCCTCTTTCATAGACGCAATCCCCATTACAGAAAGCATACAGCATGCCAATCCGGTAGCTACTAAATCGGTGGGTGAAAAAGCTTCTCCTTTTCCATGATTATCCTTTGGTGCATCGGTTACTATTTTAGCACCCGATTGCAGGTGTATCGCTTCTGTGCGAAGTTCGCCCAGATAAGCAACTTCTGATGTATAAGCCATTTTTGTTTTTTTCAAACCTACTGTTTTTTCGCATAAGTCGCTATTCGTACTGGTGATAATAGCCTGGCATTTTTTTCGTACCTTTGCACCTCACTAAATAATTAAAGATGAATCGATTTGAAGCGTTGGGAATAAGCGAAAATGTTGTAAAAGCCATTACGGAACTTGGTTTTGAAAATCCTACACCTATACAAGAGCAGGCAATCCCTGTTATTTTGAAGCAAAGCAAGGATCTTGTCGCCCTGGCGCAGACAGGAACCGGGAAGACAGCTGCTTTCGGACTTCCTCTTACTCAATTAGTTGACTTTACTAAACGAAATGTTCAGGCTCTGATACTTTGTCCGACACGGGAATTGTGTTTGCAGATTACCAAGGATATTAAGTCGTACACCAAATATATTCCTAATGCCAATGTTACAGCTATTTATGGAGGGGCAAGTATTGATGGTCAGGCTCGTGACATCCGTAAGGGGTCGCAGATAGTTGTTGCTACTCCCGGCCGTATGGTGGACATGATTGACCGAAGGTTAGTTGATATCAAACTGGTTCAGTGGGCGGTTCTGGATGAAGCGGATGAAATGCTGAATATGGGGTTTCAGGAAGATCTGAACAGTATCTTGTCGCATACGCCCAAAGAAAAAAATGTCTGGTTGTTTTCGGCTACCATGCCTTCGGAAGTATCGCGTATTGCCAAAAAGTACATGGAAAACCCGCATGAAATAACGGTGGGTAATCGTAATCAGGGTGCTGCCAACATAGAGCACGTTTATTATGTGGTGCATGCAAGGGATCGTTACAATACGCTTAAGCGTGTGCTTGATTTTAATCCGAATGTATACGGGATCGTATTCTGCCGTACCCGGGCGGAAACGCAGGAAGTTTCCGATTCTCTCATCCGTGACGGATACAGTGCGGATTCCCTCCACGGTGACTTGTCTCAGGCACAACGTGATTTTGTTATGAAACGTTTTCGTGCGAAAACTATACAAATGCTGGTAGCTACGGATGTCGCGGCACGGGGAATTGATGTGGATGATATTACGCATGTGATTAACTATAATCTGCCGGATGAAATTGAAAGTTATACTCACCGTAGTGGCAGAACTGCAAGGGCCGGTAAATCCGGTCAGTCCATTGTTATTCTCAATATGAAGGAGTTTAGTAAGATCCGGATGCTGGAACGTATCATTGGAAAGAAATTTACGGAAAGTAAGGTGCCCACGGGTTTTGATGTATGTGAAAAGCAGTTGTTCCACCTGGTGAAAAAAATACATGATACGGAAATTAATGAAAAGGGTATTGAGCAATACCTGCCGAAGATCATGGAAGAGTTGAAGGATATGAGCAAGGAAGAGCTCATTAAACGGTTTGTGTCGGATGAATTTAGTCGTTTCCTGGATTATTATAAGAATGCTCCTGACCTGAATACGGGTTCGGAGATGAAAAAAGAACGGAACGTGAATACCAAACGTATGTTCGTTAACCTGGGCCAGCTGGATGGTTTGGATAACACGCAACTAAAACAATTCATCAACTCGTATAGTCAGATTAGTCCCGGCCCCGTTGTTGCAGCAGATGTACGGCATACCTATTCTTTTATTGAAGTAGAGGCAGCATTATACGATCAATTGGTAGCTAAAATGGTTGGAGCTGAGCATAACGGACGTCCGGTTAAAATGGAGCTTTCCGCAAGAGCACAACGCGAATCTTCCTCTGGTAGTAGTTATGGGGGTGGTGGTTACAAAAGAAGCAGTGGTGACAGAGAAGGTGGAGGAGAAAGAAGTAGCGGAAGAGGTTGGTCGTCGGGCGGTAATAGTGGAGGGGAGGGTAAGAGTCGTTATGGTTCAGGTTCACGTGGAGGCTCTTATAAAGGTGGTAGTGGCAGCAGCGGCAGGAGTTCTTCCCGCTCGTACAGGGATAAAAAATAAAGAGGTTGCTGGGTGGTGTTGAAAACTGTTATTTTGTTTCACTTACCAATAACTGAGTAAATGCTTTCCAATCCCAATTTCCACCGTACCAACAGCCATCAAATGAAAAAATCAGCTTTAAATTCCAGGCAATAAATAGAACAATTAGAAAACTTATAAGAGAAAACGATAATTTATGTTTTGTAGCGTATTGAATTAAGAAACCAAATGGTAGAGAAAATAAAGAATAATATTCTACAAAAGGACGGCTACCATAACTACATCCATAGTCCCAACTCCACCAGGAAGCAAATACGTAAGAAATAAATACGAAATAAATTGAGAGAAGTAAACTCAATTTGATGTGTACTTCTCTCATAAAGAAAATCCCGCTTAATATAAGTATAATCAAAGGGTTATAAATTACCAGGCCGTTGTTTGTCGAAAACCAAAGATGAACTATTTTCGGCGACATAATGTTGGCGAAACTTTCATTATAATAAGAGTACAAAATAAAGTTATTGGTTAAATAGTGCCAATAGATTAACTGTGGTATGACAATTATAAATGCAGAAAAAATGATAATGGATACTGGCACAAATAAATTTTTGATATTTCTATAATTATTGGATTGGTTAAACAGGAAAAAAAGTGGTAAAAAAATCAAGTTAATTGGACGAACTACGATAATTAATCCCACCACTATTCCGAAAATAATATTTATGTAGGTCTTTTGATTAGGCCTGAATATTAATTCTGAGAGTAAAAGAAAAGCAGAAAATAAACAAAAAGAATAAATATGGGACATTCCTGTTTCAAAAATGGAATAGTAGAAAATATTCGTTCCTAAGAATAGTCCAATTAATGTTAAGAGGGCTATATAGTTGGAAATGTATCTAATTAAAAAAAAGTATAAAAATATAAAGGCCAGTGTAGTGTAAAAAACACTTGCAATGTTAATGGTCTTGTTGTAAATCAAAGAAAATCCGTCATCCATATAGCCAAATTGCTTAGCCAAAAGATGGGCCATGACAAAAAATGGAGCCTGCATAAGAGCTACTCCATAGGTATATTTCGTTACTATTTTATTATTATTTCGGTCGATACTAAATCCATTTCCTGTTTTTTCTTCAATATGCTCTGGAAGTTTTTCTACTTGAAAGTTATAGATGAAAAATGCAGGTAAATAGATATAATATCCGGCTTTATCCGCGAATATTTCACTGTGGTAGGTGTAAATTATTGACTTACTGTGTCTGTTGAAGGACAGGAAACAAGCTACTATAAAGAAGAAGATAAAAAAGAATATGAGTTTTAAGTGAGAGCTATAATCTTTCATTGGTTACTCAATAATCACCTTTGAGGTGCCTACTTGTTGACTGTTCTGATAGAATTGGATAAAGTATATCCCTTGTTGAAGGTCATTTCTGTTCAGCTGTAGTTCGATACTATTGTTGTTTGCAGAAACGATCCTGTAATTTGCTGAACAGTTGCGTCCGGTTATGTCCATGGTTTTTAAACTAAAATTGGAAGGGCTAATTTTATCAACAGAATTAATTAGTATGTGTGTGTTCGTATTAAAAGGATTAGGATATATATTAACATACAACGCATTACTTTTGAATGTATGGGTGGATAGCAAAAATGGAATAAAAGGTGTTAGTCCATTAGAGTCTGTTTTTTGAATACATAAGTTTTGTTCGCCAAACCCTAAATTTGTAGAGTCTGTATATCCACAGAAAATATATCCTTTATCTTTTGTAGGTGTTACTGAATACCATCCATCATCTTCTGCTGTGCCATATGTGTATCCATTAATAAACTGACCAACATCAGTTGTGATGAGTAAGAAGCCATCTTTTGCCCCCTGTCCATATTTATCCGTAATTCCGGCAGAAAATAAATTGCCATTGGGAATTTCAATAATACTTTCAAGGCTACTGTAGTGAACCGTGTCATTATAATAGTAAACGGACCACTTGTATTGCCCATTATTCTGTGTGCGAAGAAGGTATGTGCTCGCTGTTTTTAAACCGGAGTCGTCATAGGCTCTACCACAAACTGCAAAATCATGGTTTTTACATTCAATGATATCCGTCCCATCCTCTTCAAATTTTCTTCCATAGGTTCTGGTCCAAAGTGTATCTCCTGTTTTAGTTGTTTTTACTATATAAACGTCGCCGCTTGTGTCTCCGAAGCTTTTTGTTGTTCCTGTTAAAACAAAACCGCTGTCGCTCGTCTGCCGAACGGACCGTGCTTCATCGTCCATGTCGCCTCCATATGTTTTTGTCCAAAGGGTGTCGCCGCTAATGTCTGTTTTGATTAACCAGCAATCTTCTCCGCCTGAGCCATAACTATAGGTGCCTCCAGCAATGATAAAGCCTCCATCTATTGTCTGATGAACGGCATAGGCAAAGTCCCAGCCTGTTCCTCCGTATGTTTTTGCCCACAGGGAATCACCTTGACTATCCAGGTGCAACAGGTATACATCATAGCCATTTGCGTTCACATTGTTTGTGAATCCTACAATAATCAGGGAAGAATCTTTTAGTTCTTCTACGCATCGTCCAACTTCAATATTCGGACTTCCGAAATGTTTCGACCATTTAAGTGTACCGTTGCTATCTGTTTTTATAACGTATACATCTGAGTTTCCATAACTGAAACTTGCCGTGCTACCTGCTGCAACATATCCTTTGTCGTAAGCTTGTATCACAGAATAACCGTAATCAGGCAAATTGCCTCCAAGTGATTCTTTGAAGGTGACTTGTTGCGCTCGGCAATGCAGGTAAGCAAAATAGCTGAGTAGCGTCAGGAGTATTCGGATCTTCATGGGCGTTAGAATTTTTTCATTAAGGAAATACTTGCACTTTGCCCCAGGGCAATTTGTGGAAGGATAAATCCTTCTATGTTATTACTGTATAGACGCAGTATGCAGCCTTTTCCAAAATCAACTGCAATACCTGTATTGACGTTGAATAAACTATAGCCGCCGTAGGATGCTCCGAGGCTCAACATTAATTTTTTGGTGAGGTAATAATTGGCTGTGAGATACGCATTTAACCGGTAGTTTGCATTGAACATATACCGTAAACCTTTGGATAGCTGCCATTTCCCGAATGTGGAGAGGGAATTGATATGGATGACGGTAGGCAGGGGACTTGTGATTTTGCCCGAATTGAATTTGATGGCTTTTTTCAAAATGCTGTCGGAATTGGCTTTCCCAAAGGCGGAATTATTCAGATCGAGGATATTGTTGACGGCTACACCATCGTAATGATAAGCAGAATCTGCCGTTGCAGTTCTTGAGCTTTTATTCCAGGCGATCATGCCAAAATCCCGAAGTTCTACTGTGAATTTTTCTGAACGGTTCTGCCGTATAAAAATCGGCAGAACCAGGTAGGCATCCATTCCAAAACCGGCTCCGCTATTGCTGCCTAAGTTACTGCGACTGATGTCGGATTGCTGGTAGCTTATGTTGGAGTTTAAATCAATGTATTGGCCTCCGGTAGAGGTAAAGAGTTCAGCCTTACTGGCTGTTATGTTCTGATATTGCTGCCCGTTAAGAGCGGAAAGGCCTATGCCATAACTTATCCCGGAATGTCCGATCTTGCAGGTAATTCCGACCTGAAATTGCTGGTATTGCAGGATGTGCAGGTTGAAGTTGTTCAAATAAGCTGTTTGTCCCTCGAAAGATTTGTTGCCATAAAAAAGGAGGTTGAAAAGGTCTTTTGGGAAATTTATGTCGGCATGGTTGCGGTCCTGGATACTGAAGAAGAAACCAAATTTGGAAAATTTTGAAAGAGAATCGGGTTGGTAACTGTAAAATGCGGCTGCATTGAATTCAGCACCCATTCGGTTTTCGGCTGCGAGGTTTCCGGAAACTTTGTTTATTAATCCGGTGTTAATGAATTGACCCTGGTAGAATGCATTTACAAAACTGGCGGAGATAGCATTGGAGTTGCAAAAGTAATCTGAGCTGAGACTTGATGTAGTTTTTGCGATTGGATAATTAACTTGGAAGGGGCTATTCAGCAATTGCGCAGACAAATATCCGGTAAGTAAAAGCAGAGAAGCTATTGGAATGAATGTTCTCATTTATGGAGCAGAGAGATTATAATTGAAATCGGCTACAAGTTTTACGTCCAATTGGTAATAGTTATAGATGTTCACCGGATGAGGCTGATTACTTGTATTAAAACGTGCTATGATCAGCGCTTTTGTGGCGCTGAGGAGGTTGTTAATTTTGGCTTTTGTAACTGGTATCGTTAATTTTGTGGCTACTGTTTGTGCTACTTTCCCATTTGTTCCTATGGGTGCGCCGAGAATTGTATTATTAGGAGGTATAAAAAGTGAATCTGTTTTTATCAGTTTATTATTCAGTGTATAAATTTGAATACCCGCACTAAAAGGCATTCCATTTGTTACATACAGGTAGAGGAAACCTCCGTTTACTTTTTGTTCCTGTTGTATGCTGCTCAGGTTCAGCAGGAGCGTATCGGACAGGGTGAGGTTGGTAGCTGCAAGAGAAAGCGGAATGTTGATATTCATGTTGGCTGTTAAGCCATGACCTGAGTAGATGAAATCATTGTCTCCCGAAATATTTCCAAGTGGATTAATGGTTACCTGCAAGGTATATGCCAATTTATCCGGTATATTGGCCAGGAATGCACTTATATTGGAATTGCTGCTATTGATCGTAATGAGTTGTGAACTTGGATTAACAGGAGAAGCCGGATTTCCGGTTTCCGTAGCCCGGTTGATATTGATGGATTTATTGATCAGTGCAGAACTGCTCAGATCTACCGTACCTGTTTGGGAATTAATGGAAGTAATTTTATCGATTTTAAGGTCGGCATCTACACCGATTGAATTTTCAAGGTCGATTTGTATATTGACATTTGGAAAGTTTAATGTTCCGGACCTGATTGCTTTGAAAAGGGAAAACCCGGATTGCTCGGGACCAACGTTGATAGTGGATTGTCCTAAATAGCCTCTGATGTATGCGGGTTGGGTGTTATAAATTGTGTTGGTAATGACCATATATGGTTTGGAAGCGGAGGTGCTTTTTACTTTTTTCGAAATGAATATAGCGGTAGCTGTTACCAAGGCGTTTGAACTGGCATGATTTAATCCGGTGAGGTCCAGTGTATAGCCTGCCAATGAAAAAGACTTATTGTAGGTTGAATCGGGCAATATAGAATCCGTTATGTTGAAGGGTTTATTATTCAGCGTAGCGCCTGGTATTTTGTAATTGAAGACGATTGTGGAATCAAAAACATTTTGCATGTTGATTTGTATAAGTTCGCTTTTGAGCAGTGCTTTTTTAAGCTGAATGCTCCCCAATTTAAAATCCGTTTCAGCGGTTTGTTTAAAAATGGTATCACCGCCCTGATAGTTTGGATTAACCAGAAATCCAGCCGACAAAGTTGTGTCCGGTACTTTTGCGAGGGTATCTGCCGAAAAAGTGATAAGGTTGGTTGTATAAACAATGTTTACAGAACTGTCCGGATTGCTTTTCAGCAAACTATCCGTAACCAGGTTGTTAATTGTTAAATTTGATTTTATCAAAGGAGCCAATACATCTACATCCCAGGAGGGTTGGTCAGAGGATTTTTTGCAGGAACAATAAACAAATACGGTGAGGACCAAGCAACTAACAAAACTATTTTTTAAAGGAAGGAGTTTCTTAAACAAACCGGCTGGTAATTTATGTTTTATACAAGAAAGACCGAAGTTTCTGAACAGAGTTGCCCCGAATGCTATTAAAAAAGGTTAACAGGTTGATTATTAAATAAATAATAATGTTTATGCCAGACAAGATACATAAAAATCTCTAAATTTATACCAGGGATAGAACTGGCAATATGTTCATAAAAACGATTAGCTTTTTTTTTGGTTTTTGTCTGTTTTTGCTTTCGATTGCACTAAAAGGACAGGAAACAGACAGTTATTCTTCACCTTTTCTGTTGGATACGCGTATTAATCTTCTTGCTCCGCATCCGCTCGGTAATGCGGCTTTTATGAATACGTTTAATGGAGTTTACACCGTGAGCGGTTCGGAAAATGTACATTTGTTTCAGAATTTTTATGTAGGTATTTGCGGAGGAAATTCATTGTATCAGGTGCCTCAATATACCCTTGTGAGTGGTGCCGGTGTTAATACCACCAATTACATTAATACTTTGTGTCAGATGAATTTTATAGGACTTAACCTGGGTCATGATTATTATTTTGCACCCAAGGGTTTTTTATCTTCTGCGATTTCGGTGGGTCAGAATTTTTCGAAATTTACAGATGTGCAGTATGTAACGAAGGTTCCCATTGAGCCCTTGTTTAGTGCAGCCTATGTGCAAGTTTCGGGCGGCATTCATTTTGTTGTAGAGGATCAGATGGGACTGGGTTTTACGATCAGTTATTTGTATATCAATCACCAATTTAATCCGGATGATATCGCTCTTAATCAGTACAAGGGCTATGGGGCCGGAGATTCCAAAGGAAATATAAGTGCTTTTGAAGTTGGTTTTACCATCTATCTGGGATATGTGAAGAAAAAAAGATAAGCTGGTGAGTGGCTTGTATTAAGGAGTGGGGATTTTTTTCCTACATTTGATCCGTTTAAAAAAAGAAAAAACATGAATATTCACGAGTACCAGGGTAAGCAATTGTTGAGAAGTTTCGGTATCGCTACGGGAGAGGCTATTCTTGCCGAAACCGCAGAACAAGCGGTGGAGGCGGCAAAAAGGTTGCAGCAACAAACAGGAACTGCTATCTGGGTTATAAAAGCTCAGGTTCATGCAGGGGGAAGAGGAAAGGCAGGAGGCGTTAAAATCGCTAAATCATTGGAAGAGGTTAAAGAAAAGGCATCTGCCATGCTCGGGATGAATCTGGTTTCCCGGCAGACAGGGCCGCAGGGTAAGATCGTACATAAATTATTGATCGCAGAAGATGTGTATTATCCCGGTGAGAGCAAAACCAAGGAATATTATATGAGTGTTCTGCTGGACAGGAATAAGGGTCATAACACTATAGTATACTCTCAGGAGGGTGGAATGGACATTGAGGAAGTTGCTGATAAAACTCCGGAAAAAATTCAGAAGGAAGAGGTTGATCCAAAGGTAGGTTTACAAGGTTTTCAATGTCGTAAGATCGCCTTCAACTTAGGTCTGGAAGGTCAGGCTTTCAAAGAAATGACAAAATTTATTGCCAATCTTTACAGGGCTTATGAGCAGACTGATTCCAGTTTGTTTGAGATCAACCCTGTATTGAAAACATCGGATAATAAAATAATTGCAGTGGATGCAAAGGTCAGTCTGGATAATAACGGATTGTTCCGGCATCCGGATTATTTGGAAATGCGGGATGAGCTGGAAGAGGATGCTACCGAAGTAGAAGCTGGAAAATCCGGACTTAATTATGTTAAGTTAGATGGTAATGTAGGCTGTATGGTAAATGGAGCTGGTCTCGCCATGGCAACCATGGATATTATTAAACTGTCGGGTGGAGAGCCGGCTAACTTTTTAGATGTCGGTGGAACCGCGAATGCTGAGCGGGTCGAAAAAGCTTTTCGTATTATTCTGAAAGATGTGCATGTGAAGGCAATTCTGGTCAATATTTTTGGTGGAATTGTTCGCTGTGATCGGGTGGCACAAGGAATCGTGGATGCCTATAAAAACATCGGAAATATTCAGATTCCTATCATTGTTCGTTTGCAAGGTACAAATGCCATTGAAGCGAAAAAGCTGATAGCTGATTCCGGGTTAAAGGTTTTTTCGGCTGTAGAATTGCAAGAAGCAGCGGACCTGGTGAAGAAATTGCTGAGTTAGGGGAACGCGAAAGAAGTAAGTAATTGAGGAGAAGTTAATTTATGGCCTGATAATTTTAAATTCCCCATTTACAGCCAGTCGTATGATCGTTGAAGACTGGCTTTTCCTCGTATCATTTTGTTTCCAGCGTACCACATAGTCAACTTGTTTTTTTAGTTCTTCTTTGATTTCCTGAAATAAAGCGGGGGCTTCTTCCGAACTTATATTGGCGGATGTGGAAACAACGGGTTTTCCGAATTTTCTAATTAGTTTTTTGCAAAATTCGTCTTTCGTGATTCGAATCGCAACCGAGCCATCTGGGGAGATAACTCCTGGCGCTAGTCCCATGCCTCCCTCGTAAACGATGCTCAATGGTTTTTCCGAATTTTCAATCAAATCCCATGCAAGCGGGGGAACGTCTTTTACATAATGGATAAGTTGTTCTGCATCTGCAAGCAGAACAATAAAACTTTTGGCAGGAGTTCGTTTTTTTATCACTGCTATCCGGGATACGGCGGATTCATTGCTGGCATCGCATCCCAGCCCCCAGATGGTATCAGTGGGGTAGAGGAGAACACCTCCTGCGCGCAGTATTTCAACTCCTTTTTGAATATCGGCTTCCATGGGTATTTTAAAGATTCGTGACGGCGATTGTTAAAGCGCATTTAAAATGTCCCTGCGGGCATGCTGCATATCCATGCAAACCACAGGGTTTGCAGTTGAGTTTTTCGTTTGTTTCAATTATTCTTGATCTGTCTGACAAAGGACCAAACCCAAAAGCAGGCGTGGTGGAACAGAATATGGCCGTCACCGGAGCGTTCATGGCAGAAGCGATGTGCAATGGGGCTGAATCATTTACATAATTCATCTCCGCGTCTTTCATCAAAGCAGCCGATTCTAAAAGGCTTAATTTCCCGGAAAGATTGACGACTTCTTTATAAGAAGAGTTGTTTTTTATCCACTCGCAAATTTCGTGGTCTGACAAAGCACCCAATAAGTAAATGACTTTATTGTTAACAGAATTGATATACTCTTGCCATTTTTCTTTGGGAAACTGTTTGCTGAACCAAACGGATGTAGGCGCTATGCAGATATATGGTTTTGTTTTAAAACGCCCAACGGAGGCAAAATCATTAACAGAAGGATAAAGTTGAGGACGGGTAAAGTTTCCCTTCGTAAGGTCACTGATTAATTCCAGGTTACGTTCAACTTCATGTTTGTTATTGATCTCATGTTTTATTCTTGTTGTATAACAGAATGAAAAAGGGTTTTTGTCAAAACCTCTTTTTTGATCGGCCCCAGAAAATAGTGTAATGATTCCTGAACTGGCAAACCGGTGAATGTTTATAACCAGGTCATATTTATTCTTACGTACCTTTCGTATGATTTTTAAAAGATTTAAAAATTTATTTTTCTTTTTATTCCAGGTAAGTAGCTCATTCAGTTTTGGGTGATTCTCCAGCAGTCCCTCATTTCCGGCCCTGAGTAAAAAATCAATCCTGGCGCCACGATAAGTATCCCAGAGTTGTTCAATCACCGGGCTGGCAAGAACAACATCACCAATAAAAGCTGTTTGTATGATCAGAATTCTCAAGATAGGCTAGTTCGATTCAGGCATATAAAACCTGGCTTTTCCCTTTGTCATGTCTGCTAAATTCAGCTCGCTGATTCCTACTTTGCGCCCATGCTGGCCTGTATTCTGATGAGCGATCTGAAATACCCCGGTTGCCTCCACTTTATATACAATCGCGGTATGGTGCGCCATTTGTTCTCTGAATTGCTTGCCGTCTTTCTGATAGCTTAGCAAAACATTTTCGAACTGAATCAGATCTCCTGGATAAATGGTGTCTTTAAGGGGATTTACAAGTTTTCCATACGTGTAATTTCCGTCCCATTTGGCATTCGCTTTTTTTAAGGCTTCGTTCGCCAGGTCCCAACATTCTCCCCTTCCGACTTTTTTACCTATGACACTGTTAACATAGTCTATTATTTGTTTGT
>JABDFG010000069.1:0-82 GCA_013286655.1 Bacteroidota bacterium | reverse complement strand
GGGGGATTGTTCCCTGCGCATAACAAAATGATTGAACTACTAAAAATACTGTTATTATAGAGCCGTATTTCTTCATTTTATT
>JABDFG010000068.1 GCA_013286655.1 Bacteroidota bacterium | reverse complement strand
TTCCTTTACTCTTTTGGCCATCGTGGGTGATTTTCCATTGGTGGAAATGGCGATTTTCAGATCGCCTTTTTTTACGATGGAAGAGAGGTAAAAGTCGCAGAGATCAGGAGTGTCGGCGACATTGATAAGGATCTTCCGGGCTTTGGCCATATACGTGATTTCTTCGCTCAATTTTTTATCATTCGCAGCGGAGATGATAAAGTCTTTTCCTTCGAGGTCGCTTTCCTGGAATTTTTTTTGTTGAATTTGAACGTTCGGAAATTTTTGAGCAAGGGTAGTAATTTCAGGTAAGATATTTTCTGCTATAAGTGCAACCCTAGTACCAGGGCTGTTGCTCAGAACGGCTGTAATTTTTTCCAATGCAATGGGTCCTCCTCCTACAATGAGTACCTGGAATTTTTCCAGCTTGATAAAGACAGGGAAGAGGTTGTTGCTTTTGCCTGCTTGAGTGTGAAATTGAGGGTGCAGCCGGACAACTTCTCCGATCACAATAACTGCCGGTGCCTGAATTTGTTTGTCTTCCGCAATGATCTCAATGGTATTGATCGTACCCAATGCTATTTTCTCATTTGGCAAGGAGCCGTTCTGGATCAAAGCTACCGGCGTTTCGGATTTATTATTTTTCCGGTATAGTTCGACGATTTCTGCCAGCCTGGAAACACCCATCAGAATGACCACCGTGGCATCGCTTTCAACAGCTTTGTAAACGTCCTGGGAAAGTTCTCCCGCGGAAGTAGTTCCGGTGATCACCCAAAAACTTTCGCTGGTACCTCTGTGCGTAAGCGGAATTCCCTGAAGCCCGGGCACGCTTATGGAACTGGAGATTCCTGGGATGTATTCGGTTTCAATATTGAACTGAGCGGCATACTGGAGTTCTTCCTGGCCTCTGCCAAACACAAAAGGGTCTCCACCTTTTAAACGCACCACATTTCCATGCGTGAATGCCAGGTCGACGATCAGACTGTTGATCTGATCCTGGGTATAGGTATGCTGGGCCCTGCGCTTGCCTACATAAATTTTCGGAATTCCCGGAGGAGAGAATTCGAGCAGTTTAGGATTAACCAATGCATCGTAAAGTAGGACTTTGGCTTTGGCCAGGGCATTCATGCCTTTCAGGGTGATGAGTTCCGGGTCACCCGGGCCTGCGCCGATCAGTGTTAATTTTGGAGTAGGGTTCATGGTTGTATATTTTTAATTTATTAAACATTTTTATTCTCACTTTTTTTCTGTAGGCCAGAATCTATTAGCGGGGAGAAGTCCACGATTGGTGTGAACCTGAAGTTTCGCGGCATAGAGGTGTGAGTATGTGCGACAAGCGAAGACTTTAGGTTGGCAATCGTGGTGCCCTTTTCTTTGGTTCGTTTCTTTTTGGCATAAAAAGAAATGAACGGAGAAAACATTAATTCGTTAATCATTTTTAGAGTTGTTTGTAGTTAAACCAATTAGTTGATTGTCTCTGTATGTTTTTGATTGTTGCAGGAATTGCTCCGCTTCCGCAAGGTACTTGAGTGCAAACTCTTTTGAGGGTTCATTTTTGTTTATCTCAAGGACCGCCGTTTTGAAATCGGGAACGAAATTAAATACCCCGGTTAACACATAGTGCTTGTCGAAATCGTTGATGATGCCATGCTGGGTATTGCAGTTAATTTGTTTGTCCAACAGCAGGGCCTTGGCGGTACTTACAAATACGCTGTAACTGTGATAGATGCTGTCCGAGTATTGATTTTCAGTCAAGGTGTCTTTGGCCCATCCGAATTTTTCTTCTGCTTCGTACAATAGGGTTGCCACCAGATCGATCATTACGCCGGCACATTCTCCGACTCCAATCGCGGTGTTGTATTTTACTTCGTGTCCCCAGTCTACAAAATCATCGTCGGTTAAGGTGTTAAGGTCAGTTAAGGGTTTTAACAAGGTGTAAAAATATTTTTCTCCCTGGCGGTCATAATAGTTATTGAAGTATTCTCCTTCCTGGGCTTTGTTTTCATAATCATCCAGTAGTGCGCGTAATACCTGCGGTCCCCTTTTGCTGGGGACCTTTAGTACCTTGTCTGCGACCCGGCCTTCTCCATTACCGGTTGTTCCTCCTCCGATTAAAACTTGTAAAGCGGGTAATACATTGACTCCTGATTTCAGGGAACTTCCGTGAAAGCCGATATTGGCAATGCTATGCTGCCCACATCCGTTCATGCAACCGCTGATTTTTATTTTCACGTCGGAATTGTAGATAAGGTCCGGGTATTCCTCCTTGATTACTTTTTCGAAAAGAGCCGCGATACCCGTGCTGTTGGATATGCCTAGGTTACAAGTATCTGTTCCGGGACAGGTAGTTATGTCTGCTGTGCTGTCGAAACCTGGTTCGGCAAGTCCGATGTTCTGTAGTTCGGCAAAAAGGGTTTGTAAAGAATTTTTTGGAACAAATTTTAACAGCAAACCCTGATTGATCGTAATGCGAATATCGTCCGCGGCGTATTTTTTTACAATGGCGGCAAGTTTTCGGGCTATGGGTGTTTTAATATCTCCGGTAAGTACTTTGATGTATACTCCGTAATAACCCAGTTGCTTTTGTTCAAAGGCGTTTGTATTCAGCCAGGCCTTATAAAGGGCCTGGTTTTCCAGTGGAGTCTGAGTTTTATCCGGAACGGCTGATGCTTCATCCGGTAGGGATGGCCGTTGAATTGCAGGGTAAGTTGTGTAATTTACCGGGTATGATTTTGTTTTTAAGGCTTTGTGTTCTTCGTTTACCAGGCGAATAAATTCTTCCAGACCTATTTTATTGATCAGGAATTTCATTCGCGCTTTGTGCCTGCTTGTCCTTTCTCCATGGCGGTCGAATACCCTTAACACGGCTTCCGTATAAGGGATGATAAGGTCTTCCTGCAAAAATTCATGAACTGTTTTCGCCAGAAATGGCTGGGCTCCCAAGCCTCCACCCAATAGGACTTTAAATCCTCTGATTTCTTTGCCTTCTTCTTTTTTTAGTTTAGGAATGAAGCCTAAATCATGCATATAGGTGAGTGCGCTATCTTTTTCAGAAGATGAAAAGGCGATTTTTATTTTTCTGCCCATATCCTGGCAAACCGGATTGCGCAGGAAATATTCAAACATGGTTTGTGCATAAGGGCTTACATCAAAAGGCTCTGCCGGGTCAATACCTGCTGCGGAAGAAGCTGTTATGTTCCTTACAGTGTTTCCACAGGCTTCGCGTAAGGTTATATTATCCTGTTCCAGTTTGGCCCATAGCTCCGGAGTTTTTTCGAGACTTACATAATGGATCTGTATATCCTGACGGGTAGTCAGGTGCAGGTTACCTGTGGCGTATTCGTCGGAAATATCGGAGATTCTTAAAAGTTGTTTTACGCTCATCTTACCATAGGGCAGTTTGATGCGAACCATTTGTACCCCTTGCTGGCGTTGTCCGTATACTCCCCTTGCCAAGCGAAGGCTTCTGAATTTTTCTTCATTCAGACTTCCTTCGCGAAACTGACGGATCTTTTTTTCGAGATCAATGATGTCTTTTTCTACGATGGGATTTTCTAATTCTGTCCGGAAACTTTGCATGTCTTCTTGTTTTGTCGGTTAATTTATTTCCCAGGTGTTTCTGCCCCGGAGCAGTTCGTTGATATCAGCTTTTTTAAGTTTTATGGCTTCTTCCAGTTGTTGATTAAGTGCATCTTCATACGTTTCTTTTTCTTCCTCGTAAAATACCCCGAATGGACGGGGGAAATGGTTTATGCTGGAAGGATCATCGAAGAAATTGACCAGGAGGCCAGCCTTGGTTTTGTCTTTTTCGTCGTGTATCCAGAGTTCATCTGCAGAACGATCGTTTAGATGAACAATCCTGGGTTTTAATCCATCCAGCCAAATTCCCTTGTCATGGCCACTCCCGAAAAGGAGGGGCGCTCCCTGATGTAAAAAGAGGGTTTCTTCTTTTTTTGTTGCCTTTTCGGTATAGACTTCGAATGCGCCATCATTAAAGACGTTACAATTCTGATAGATCTCCAGCAGGGATGTTCCTTTGTGCTGATGCGTCCTTTTTAATAATTCCCGGAGTTGAATGGGGTCCCGGTCCATAGCCCTTGCAATAAAGGTAGCTCCGGCTCCAATGCTCAGTGCAAGCGGATTGAATGGGTGATCAATGGAGCCGACAGGAGTTGATTTACTGATTTGTCCTTTAGGAGAAGTTGGTGAATATTGTCCTTTTGTTAATCCATAGATCTCGTTATTGAAGAGTAGAATATTGACATCAAAATTTCTTCTTAACAGGTGAATGAAGTGATTTCCCCCGATGGACAATGCATCTCCGTCTCCGGTAACTATCCAGACACTCAATTCAGGACGGCTTGCTTTTAGCCCGCTCGCAATGGCGGTTGCTCTCCCGTGAATGCTATGCATTCCGAAGGTTTCCATATAATAAGGAAAGCGCGATGAACAACCTATGCCGGAAATAAAAACAATGTTTTCCCGTTTTAATCCAAGTTCGGGTAATACCGTTTGTACTTGTTTTAATATGGAATAGTCTCCGCAGCCCGGGCACCAGCGTATTTCCTGGTCGGTTAGGAGTTCTTTGGATGTGAATGTCTTTTCCATTTCTTTTTTGTCTATCATCCCTGAATTGAAACCTGTTTTTCTGATCTCTGTGTAGAAAGCTGTTTGATTTTCGTATAAATCTCTTCTGTCGTAAAAGGCAGTCCCTTTATTTTATTCAACCCAATGGCGGGTATCAGGTATTTTTCCCGGATTAATTTAATAAGCTGACCATTGTTGAGCTCCGGGATCAATACCTGGTCGAACCGTATCAGTAAGTCCCCTAAATTAAGGGGTAGGGGATTGAGGTAGCGGATATGGGCATGGGAAACTTTGTAACCTTGCCCAATCGCTTTTAAGGTAGCTGTTTTGATGGCCCCATAAGTAGAACCCCAACCCAGGATTAACAAATTTCCGGAATTGGCACCGCTGTCTATCTTTTGCAAAGGAATGTAGCTGGCAATGGAAGCGATTTTTTCTTCCCGGAGTTTTACCATGAGTTCGTGATTGTCGGGATCATAGGAGATATTACCCGTTTCGTTCTCTTTTTCCAAGCCGCCTACCCGGTGCTCGAGACCGGCAGTGCCCGGTATCGCCCATTCCCGAACAAGTTTTTCATTTCGTTTATAAGGAAGAAATTTTGGATCCTCACTCGATCTTTGTCTGGCGAACGAGGTTTTGATTTCTGCTACTTCTTCAATTGTTGGAAATTTCCAGGGTTCAGAACCGTTGGCGATATATCCATCCGACAGAAAAAATACAGGAGTCATGTGCTCGATGGCTATTCTTACAGCTTCTACAATGGTATCGAAGCTATCTGCAGGGCCCGAAGCCGCTATAACGGCTACGGGAGCTTCCCCATTCCGACCATGTATCGCTTGTAAAAGATCCGATTGTTCTGTTTTGGTTGGGAGCCCGGTAGAGGGGCCGCCACGTTGTACATTGATGATCAAGAGGGGTATTTCCAGCATCAGGGCCAGTCCTATGGCTTCTGCTTTGAGGGCTATGCCGGGACCTGAAGATGCCGTAACTCCGAGGGATCCGCCAAAGGAGGCTCCGATGGCTGCACTGATGGCTGCAATCTCGTCTTCAGCCTGAAAGGTTTTGACTCCGAAATTTTTGTTTTTGGCAAGTTCGTGCAAAATATCGGAAGCAGGCGTAATGGGGTAGCCCGAATAAAATAATTTTAATCCTGATTTGTGTGCGGAGGCCAGTAATCCCAGTGCGCTGGCCTGGTTCCCGGTGATATTTCGGTACGTACCTTTTTCGAGCTTTGCGGCTTTTACCTCTACCCGTGAAAAAATACTTTCGCTGGTTTCCCCAAAATAATAACCAGCCTTTAATACTTTACTGTTAGCTTCGATCAGAGCAGGGCTGGTTTTGAATTTTTCTTTTATATACTCCAGCGAGTTTTCTATGTCCCGCGTGTAAAGCCAATAGATAAAGCCGAGTACGAACATATTTTTTGACCGGTCGATCTCCTTCGTTCCCAAGCCGGAGCCCTCCAGGGCATTGCGTGTCAGTTTGCTGATGTTCAGTTCGTATAATTTGAATTGATCGAGGGAGCCGTCTTTTAGCGGATTAATACCTTCCGGGTATTTGGCAAGTTTAAGATTCTTCAGATCAAAACCTTCTGCATCGGCAAGAATAGTCCCCCCCTTCTTTAATTGAGGGAGGTTAGCTTTTAATGCAGCCGCATTCATAACAACCAGTACATCTGCCGAATCTCCGGGGGTAAAAATTTCAATGCTGCCAAAGCGCAGCTGAAAACCCGAAACCCCTGCCAGGCTGCCCTGGGGAGCTCTTATTTCTGCCGGAAAGTTAGGGAAGGTGCTAATATCATTACCCAGCAGAGCAGCGGTGTTGGTGAACTGGGCTCCCGTTAATTGTATGCCGTCACCCGAATCTCCTGCAAAGATGATGGTGATGTCGGTTTTTAATTCGGTCTTGCTCTTCATGCTCTTCATGTCTTTGCGTTTACTAAAGGCGTACAAGAAATGCTTTTTCCGTTTCCAAAAGCGTTTTGTTTTTTAACAGGTTTTTCAAAGAGATAATGCCAGTTACGTAATTGTTAGTTGTGCCTGAAAAATATTCAGAAATGGAACTGAACTCCAGTTTTGATAAAATGCTTTCGTCTGTAAAACGTAGGTATACTTCCAGTTCAATATCTGTCGTGTAATGGAGGTCTTCTTGCTTCAAATGCCTTTTGTATTCGTATTTATAATTGTGTCTCATGGCAGAAATATCGGAGAGTACCGCCATTCCCGTAGGGTGGCCTCCGGCACCTTTTCCAAGAAAAAACTGAGTATCTGAAAACCCAGCTTCCACCGTTACTGCATTGTATTCGTTTTCTACATTGAAAAGATGTTCCCTGGGCTTTACAAATTGAGGAGTTACGAACAGGCTGATGCTTTTTCCGTTTGTTTTTTTTGCAACCGCGATGAGCTTGATCTTGTAGCCTTTTTGTTTTGCGTATTGAACATCAAAGTCCGAAAGATTTTGAATTCCTATGTTTAAAACGTTCTGGGGCTTAATGAACAGGCCGAAACTATGGGCTGCAATGATGATGAGTTTGAACTTTGGGTCGTACCCCCCTACATCCAGGGTAGCATCACTTTCTGCAAAGCCCAGTTCCTGTGCCTGCTTTAAGGCTATCCCGTAGCTCAGTTTTTCGTTAAATATTTTACTGAGTATATAATTGGACGATCCGTTAAATATTCCGCTGACGGAATTCAACAGTTCGTTGTCATAATATTCCTCCAGATTGCGGATAATGGGAATGCTTCCGCAGGAGGAAGCTTCGTATAACAGGGAAACCTGGTGTTTTTGTTGCAGGTACACTAATTCTTCCAGGTGTTCGGCCAGCATTTTCTTATTCGCCGTTACTACACTTTTTCCGTTTTTTAAAGCCGCACTTACAATCTGGTAAGCTTCGTCGGCATCATCGATCAGTTCTACAATGAGATTGATCTCAGGGTTATTCAGCAATTCGTTTTTGTCAAAAGTGAAAAAGTGTTCGGACAAACTGCGTTTCTTGGTTTTGTCTTTAACAGCAATTTTTATAATCTCTGCCTGGAACCCTTTGCTTTTGCTGAGTATGTCGTAAAGTCCGTGTCCAACGACTCCGAAGCCAAACAGTCCAATTTTAATTTTAGTATCGGTATTCATTCGGGATATTGGTTTGAGTTTAATTTTTTTCTTTTTGTGTTCATCAAACCAGGGATCCGGATTTGACGGGACTAGTATTTACAACAGCAACAGCCGTGCATCCAGTCTCCGGAGACGGAGAATTTTGCCGAGAGGAGGAAGGTATTTAGTATTCTTGTTTTCATGCGACGGGTACAAATATATAAAATATATCAATTATGTAGACTAAATAGATAAGTATTTTAAATTATTTTTTTGAGCTGAAATGAGGTTTTTGTCCATCCTTCGGGGAAATCGCTGCTTTATTAATTGCAATTCTGAAATTTTTATTCTAAATTAAAGGAACATTAAAAATTAAATTAACGTATTTAAAAAAATCCAAAACATGAAAAAGGCACTACTTATTCTAACGTTTATTTCCATCGCAATTTTGGGTAAAAGTACCGGGATCCAGGTAGGCATCGGATCGGGGTTTACGTATAATACTATTTCTGCCGCCTGTACCGCAGGTGTGATTAAAGCGGGGGATACGGTTTATGTGCATGCCGGTGTTTATACGGATAACCTTGGGATGACCGGTTTGATCGGTACTTCTAGCCAATGGATCACGATTCGTCCTTATAAGAATGACTCCGTATCCATACAAAATGAATATACGGTTACGAATGTTGCTTACTTAAAAATTACAGGATTGAATTTTTATGGGAATAATTCTATCCGAAAAACGTCTTCCGGATCAACTGCAGTTCATTTATTATTTTTTAGCGGAGCTCCTGCCTGTTATACTTCCATTCATGATATCATCGTTCAAAACTGTAAGTTCACGGATCTGAATAATACGGGCTATACCGTATCCACGGGGGATATGCTTAAGATCGATAATACGAATAATTTTCAGGTTCTCAACTGCCTGTTTGAAAACGGCACCAATATAACAGATGGGATTGGACTGAATGCTGACAAAAACGGATTGGTGAAAAATTGCAGGTTTGAAAACATAGGAACTTTGACCGAAGGAACAGACGGCTCGCATTGCAAAGGAGGTAGTATCTATATAACGTATGAGGCAAACCTGTTTATAAATTGCGGGGGCAGTGGATTGGATATCGGCGGAGATACGGGCACACCCTATTTTTGTCCGGCTTATAATGCTGCCACAAGTTTTGAAGCGGATAGCTGTTACGTTTTCTCCAATATATTTATAGGAGGTTATACAAGCATAAGACTTGGTTCTTGCTGGAACACGGAAGTTTATAATAATACCTGCTTCAAAATTGATGGATTTGCTCTTCGGACACTGAACGAAAGCCAAAATCCGATTTATGTAAAGAATAACCACGTCTACAATAACATATTTACCACCTATACTTCGTTTGGGATTTACATGAACTTCACCGGTCAAAAGACTACGGATTATTATTCCACAGAATTTTTTTATAACAATTTGTTTCATAGTTATAAGGGGGCAGATCCATCTTCCATTAACTGGAACGAAGATTTTGTCTCTCCCGTCGTTTCAGGAGCTGTTGTTTCCGGTTCGATTATAGGGGATCCTCAATTTAATGATACCACGAGTATGGATTTTTCATTAAAATCCGGAAGTCCTGCAATAGCTAAAGGATATTCAGTTTCCAGTCCGGCGATGGATTACAATGGGAGTAATTTCGGCACCAAGCGATCAATAGGAGCCATTGAGTATGCAGGAAATACCCTGGGCGTAACGAATTATGAAGAGGCCAATCACATAGTGGTATATCCTAATCCTTCTACCGGAGAGTTTAACGTTTCCTGGACAGGTACAGGTACTATTCAAAATGTTGAAATTTACAATATGCTTGGCCAATTGACATACGCTGTGAGACCTTCGGGTTATACGACAAGGTTTAATCTTTCTGCAATGCCGAAGGGTGTGTATAAGGCTGTTTTTTATACCAACAATGGCAGTGTATCCACCAGCACTCTTTTGCTTGATTAGGGTCTTCCCCCTAAATTCAAAAGGGGAATAAAATTGAAGAGTCAACCGGTTGGTTGACTCTTTTTCATTATAACCACACGCTCACCAGCTTTCCTCTTGCTTTTCGGTTTTAGGCCTATGCGGTATTTATACATCAGAAGTTTAATGTTAAAAAAGCAAAATGGTATTTGTTGTCGTAAAGGCAAACATTTAGCTTATTAGTGAGACAATATATATTATAATTAGAACATTAATGTTTGGGTATATATTTAATTGACAACAGGAAACCGAATGTCTAATTTTATCGTATCTGATTGTAATTGGCACATTTGGGCGACAGCAAACTGAAGGGAATAGGAATAAAAACAAGAAATCTGACAAATAAAAACAATTTAAATAGATATAGATGAAAACAACAAGATTACTTTTAACATCATTGACTTTTATTTCTTTAATAACTATGAGCTTGGCTCAAATTAAGCCTGCTGGTTTACCCGCGCTTAAACATAAAATGGGAGCTCCAAATAGATCCAGTCACCTGGATTTGCCCGGCATCAAACATGCCGGCCCTGTTTATAATAAGATTAACCAAGCATCTCTTAATTCCCAATCCTCAGCAAATGCAAGATTGAGTATGATAATTATCCAGGATCCTCCGGTTAATATATTGGACAGTAGTTATACCTGGTCATTGGATACACTTAATCACCAATGGAATAACAAAAACAGGGAAATAAACCTGACCTATGATTCAAATCATAACTTGACGAATGAGGCGAGGCAAATTTGGAGTGGTACAGAGTGGGAAAATTTAGAGCAATTTCACTATTCTTATAATGCTAATAGTGATCTTACGGATGAAGTATATCAAAACGGTAGCGGCAATGGATGGGTTACTAACTCTCAATACCTTTATACTTATAATTCAAGTAATAGAATTACAAGTGAGATAGTTCAAAGTTGGACAGGTTCTGCATGGGTTAATTTTTCACAGAATATTTATACTTATGAAATGGATGGTACTACAATGACCAGCAATACTTATCAAAGTTGGAGTTATGGCACCTGGAAGAATGGCGTTAAATATGCTTTTACGTATGATGCCAGTAATCATTGTACAAATTATATAATACAGGATTGGGTAAATAGCCAATGGGTTAATAGTATGCAGAATGTTTATACTTACAATGCGAATAATTATGTAGTAAGTGATGTGAATCAAAATTGGAGAAATTCTGCCTGGAAAAACGCTTCTCAATACCTTTATACCTATAATGCAAGTAATAAAAACACCATCGCTCTGTACCAGATTACGTCAGGTAATTCCTGGGTAAATTCTTCTCAATACTTAAATACCTACAATGCTCAAAATGACACAACCATTAGTTTATTTCAATACTGGACTGGTACGGCATGGCTGAATGACGGTCAAAGCCTTTATAGCTATAGTCCCAGTCATAAAAAGACAATTAATTTATTTCAATACTGGACGGGTAGCGCATGGCTGAATCAAGCACAAAACTTATACACGTATGATTCGCACAATAATATGATCGATAATTTAACTCAAAAATGGACTGGGAATGACTGGGAGAATGCTCAGGATCAGAGTTATACCTTCGACATACATAATAACAACCTGAGTTATGTATGGAAAAGTTTTATAAATATGTTTGGTCGACAACTCGTTGCTGATAGTACCTATAATTACTATACTTTCGGTGTCAATAATGGTAATCGTATTTCCAATGGGATCACTACAGGAATAAGTGCATTAACCGAAGCTAACGCAATGGTTTCCGTTTTCCCTAATCCAAGTAATGGACAAATGACGGTGAAACTGTCAGGGAATGGTTATACGCTTCTTAAAATTTCCGACTTATTGGGCCGGGAAGCATTTACCCAGATCATATCTCCAGATCAAAATGATGCCAGCTTGAATATAAACATTGCCGGCGTTAGTCATGGAATCTACCTTATGCAGATCGCTACGCCTGACCAGGTTATCAGTAAACGACTTGTCGTGCAGTAAGAGGTTCATAGTACATTTCTGCGGCAATCAGTTAAGATTGATATAAGTTGATCCGGATGGAGATTTCAGACTGAATTAGATATGATTTATTGATCATATGTAGTTTTCTGATTATCTTTCTGATACAATTAGCTGGTTATTATCTATGCAAATTCGTGATTTCGCTTATCGGGGATTAATCTGCGTCTTGTTTTTTGCTGCTCCCGCCTTTGCTATGGATGCCATACAGAAATCAAAGGTTGAAGGCTGGATTCAAAGTCAGGAAGGATTGCATTTTACGGAAAATAAGGGCCAAATGGCAGATTTGCAAGGCAAGGTTGTAAATGACCTGTTATTCAAAGCAAGCGGAGCCGGGGTGGATTTGTATATTACTAGCTGGGGTTTGAGCTATGTATTTACAAAAATGGATAAGAACATCCTGCCGGGTTTAAATAGTTCAACTAATTTATTGAGACCCGGTATACATGAAAATGAGAGCACGACAATACATTATTGCCGTGCGGATATGGAATTAGTTGGGGCGGATATTCGAAGCGAAAATGTTGTGAAGGAATATGAAAGTGAAGACAGGACAGACTATTACCTTCCTCAATGTCCGGATGGAGTGATGAATGTACACAGTTATGAAAGAATTACAGTTAGAGATATCTATCCGGGGATTGATTGGGTATTGTATCGAAAAAATCAGGATTCAGGAATTGGGATTCAGGAATTGGGAATTAGAAATAAGGATTGGGGAAGCGTAGGTGGTTTTAAATACGATTTTATTGTTCATCCGGGAGCTGATCCTTCGCTGATAAAGCTGCGGTACAAATGGACAGACAAGCCTACCCTGCAAAATGACGGTTCAATAAAAATAGCTACCCCTATGGGTGATATAGTGGAAGGGACTCCGGTAAGCTATGGGCTGGATAAGAAGCAAAGAATAAAGACCCGTTACAGGTTACAAAATAATGAGATTGGATTTGCCATTGACAACTATAACAGGTTGGATACACTTGTCATAGATCCCTCACTTATCTGGGCAAGCTTTGGTAAAGCAATCGGTGACATGGAAGTCAATTCACTTAGTTCAGACAGCAAGAGCGTTTGGGTGGCAGGAGAAACAACGGCAGTGGGTTATCCAACAATAAATCCAGGTGGGGCTTATATTCAGGGAAACCTAACAGGGACCTTTTTAATAGTTATCTTTCAATTCAATACCTGTGGAAAACTTATCTGGTCTACCTATTATGGAGGAAACGGAGGTGATGGCGTTGGTTCTATCAATAGTGATGGCACAAATGTATGGGTGACGGGAGAAACAGGATCAACCAATTTTCCAACCCTATTCCCCGCTGGAGCATTCAAGCAGGCAACGCTTGGAGGGACCCGCGAAAATGCCTTCATTTTGCAGTTCAACACCTCGGGTGTGCGGATCTGGGCCACATACTACGGAGGAAGTGGAACGGCCCCTTTTAATAGTGACGGGGGAAGTTCTATTAGCAGCGATGGGGTAAATGTATGGGTAACAGGTACTGCTCATTCAACGGATTTCCCAACTTTATTTCCGGGCGGAGCATTTATGCAAGCGATAAATAATGGAGCTGGTGGCACTAATAGTAATGCTTTTATTTTACAGTTCAGCTGTGCTACCGGCGCCAGAATATGGGCCACGTATTATGGTGGAAGCAAGGGCACTAATGGTTTGTCCATCAATAGTGACGGGAAGAATGTTTGGGTTACAGGGAATACAGATTCACCGAATTTCCCTACGCAGAATCCTGGGGGCACAGCTTATTATCAAGCTGCACTTGGACCAGGGTTATTCACTAACAACGCTTTCATTTTGCAGTTTAGTTGCGCTACAAGTGCACGGATCTGGGCCACCTACTATGGAGGTAGCAAGGACGATTCCGGCAATTCTATTAGCAGTGATGGGAAAAGTGTATGGCTGACCGGATTTACAAGTTCGCCGGATTTCCCTACGAAGGCCTTCGGGGGAGCCTATAATCAGCCTGCTCCTATAGGTAATGACGTTTTCGTTTTGCAATTTGAAGCAAGTACCGAGAGCAGAATATGGGCTACTTGTTACGGAGGAAGCAGTTATGATGAAGGTTATTCCATCCAAAGCGACGGAGCAAACGTATGGGTTTGCGGACAAACACAATCTTCTGATTTTCCAACTCTGAAACCTGTCTGTGGCTATTACCAGGATACCTTGGGAAATGCCGGTAAAGGGGCGGACGTGTTTGTTTTACAGTTTAATGCTATCACCAGCGCCCGGGTCTGGGCTACGTATTATGGAACGGATAATGAGAATGATGGAAGCTCTGTTTCAAGTAATGG
>JABDFG010000067.1:14717-14785 GCA_013286655.1 Bacteroidota bacterium | reverse complement strand
CAGGATAAAATTAAACATTATCTCGACAAGGAAAACGCACTTTCGGAGTATTATTTAATTGACAGTAG
>JABDFG010000067.1:14403-14707 GCA_013286655.1 Bacteroidota bacterium | reverse complement strand
AGAAAGAGAAACACCAGATCGAATATAAAATATACTGGAATGAAGTGAAATTTGTCAGAGAGATGGTAGGTCACCAGACGTCTGAAGAATTCTTCAATTACCTGGAAACAAAAAAAGACAGTAATTTGTTTATTACTCCTGTGAACGAAAGAGCTGCCGATGGTGTTGTGCGATTACCTCTGAATCCGGATAGTTCGTTAAAAGGGTTTCGGATAGCCATTGACCCGGGCCATATCGCTAACGATCTGGAGATGGCGAAAATAGAAAAAAAGTTTATTGAAATGGATATAGTCGCCTCCAATGG
>JABDFG010000067.1:0-14393 GCA_013286655.1 Bacteroidota bacterium | reverse complement strand
ACCATGCACCATCCGGGTGAGCATTAAATTCCTGCAAAATACGCCCGCAACATATTCAGTTAATAGAGTCGCAATTGACTTTTGAAACAGCATCTCTGTTAAAAGAAAAATTAGAAAATGCAGGGGCGACCGTCTTGCTTAGCCGTAACAAGGATGTTGATTTTGATGGCTGGATAAAAACTTCTCTGCTAAGAGTCGTGGATAGTATGTTTGCAGCCAAAGACATGACAGAAGAGGAAAAGCAGTTTTTGCTGTTTAGGGCGACTAAGAAAGATATTTTCCGGAAATTATTTGTTAATCTTGAAACAAAGGAACGGGCGCGGAAAATAAACTCATTTGCCCCCGATTTTACGATTATCATCCATTACAATGTGGATGAGAAAAACGCAGGATGGACAAAACCGACAAAGAAGGATTATGACATGACCTTTGTAGGAGGAAGTTATCTGAAGAATGAAATGGAAAAACCGCTTTCACGAGCAGAGTTTTTGCGATTATTGCTGACGGACGATATTGAAAACTCCATTTGTTTTTCCTCTTTTTTTGTAAAAAGTTTTGAAAAAAATTTAGCGGTGCCTACTGCACAACAAACGGATGCCGATTATTTAGCTGAATATTGTTTGCCAACCGAAGAACCGGGCGTATTTTGCAGGAATTTAATGCTCACCCGGATGGTGCATGGTACGCTTGTTTATGGAGAAACGCTCTGCCAGGACAATTTGAATGAACTAGAGTTGTTGTCAAAATCCGGAAGAGTTCAGCAGGTTGTCAATGCGTACTATGAAGGGATTGTAAAATACATTAAAAAAGCGTTACATTAGTATGCTTAAACTTAGATTAGCAAAGATGACCTATCTGGATTTTGAGAAGCCTATTGAAGAGCTTATAGAGCAGCAGGAAAAAATGAAGCAGGCGGCGGCCAAAAGCGGGGTGGATATTAGTAAGACCTTAAAGGAACTGGACGAAAAAATACTTGTCCAACAGGAAGAAGTATATAAAAATCTCAGTCCCTGGCAGAAAGTTCAGGTGTCACGACATCCTGAAAGACCTTACACACTTTCTTATATTGAAGCCATCACCGAAGGTGATTTTATAGAACTTCATGGTGATCGTACCGTAAAAGATGACAAGGCAATGGTAGGTGGTCTTGGCAGAATGGAGGGACAAACAGTTATGTTCATCGGTCAGCAAAAAGGTACTAACACCAAGACGCGGCAATACCGCAATTTTGGAATGCCCAATCCTGAGGGCTATCGAAAAGCCCTGCGTTTAATGAAAATGGCAGAAAAGTTCAATAAGCCGGTTGTTACATTTATTGATACGCCCGGGGCTTCACCTGGTCTTGAAGCGGAAGAGCGCGGACAAGGAGAGGCAATTGCGCGTAACCTGTTTGAGATGGCACAACTTCGTGTGCCTATTATCTGTATTATTATAGGAGAAGGTGCTTCGGGAGGAGCCTTGGGTATTGGGGTTGGCGATAGGGTATTGATGCTTGAAAACACTTGGTATTCAGTTATATCCCCGGAATCTTGTTCTTCAATTTTATGGCGTAGTTGGGACTTTAAAGAAAGGGCAGCTGCAAGCCTTAAGCTGACTGCAGATGATATGATGTCTCAAAATCTGATTGATGGAATTGTTAAGGAACCAATAGGCGGAGCCCATACCAATCCGGCTGAAATGTTCCTTAAGGTTAAAGCCGAAATTCTGAAGCACCTGAAGGTTCTCCGCAAACTCGATGCGGATGAACGGATCAAACAAAGAATCGACAAATTTTCTTCCATGGGAGTTGTTCTGGAATCGTAAAAAGCATTAACACCCTTGTATGAATTTAAACAGGCTCTATGTGTATAAAATTTATAACACATAAAATTTATACAGTTTCGGAATATTCATAAATTTGCAGTCGATTATCAAAATATTATAAAATATGTTAAAAAATAGTCTGTTCATAGTTCCGGTTTCAGTATTACTGGTTCTTTCTTCCTGTGGCGGTAGCAAAGAAGAAACTGTAAAAGATTACCAGGAGACGAAAGATACTTTAAGCAGTAATGTCCGTGTGGATATGAACCTGATTCGTGCCGGAATACCTTCTCCGGTTGTGATTGCAAAACAGATATCCAAAGCCGGTTTCAGCTATAATAAATCCGTACTTAACCCTACCAGTAAGGCGTCGGGGTATTCAACCAAATACCAGGCAGCTGCAAATCTTGGTGTATATGGTGCTGACTTTGGTTATGTTGCCGGATATGCTCAATCCCAGGACGTTTTGGAATATGTAGCTCAAATTGCCAAACTGGCAAAAACGGTTGGTGTTGAAAGCGCTTTCAGCGGAGAGTTTGGTAACCAGGTTTCTTCCAATGTGGGCAAAGAAAATACGCTGATGGATGTTATTGATGATGCTTATGCAAAAGCTGAACGGAATCTGCGTTCCAACGATCGTGTAAGCACTACGGCCATAATTGTAGCAGGTGGCTGGATAGAAGGCTTGTACATGGCATGCGAAATTATCAGCACCAAGTCCCGTGAGCCAAAAACGATGGAAGCATACCGAAGCGTATACGATCAGGTATTTGCTTTTCAATACGTTACAGATCTTTTAAAACAATATAAGAAAGATGCGGATTGCGCTAAAATGCTGGAGGAGTTGAAGCCTTTGACAGAGATTATGGAAGCATACAATAAAAACCCAAAAATGGGTCAGAGTGATTTGGCAAAAATTAAAGAGGCCGTAGCTCCAGTAAGAGCTAAAATAGTAGGATAAAACTACTATCCGGCAAATTTGCTTTCAAATTCCTTCATTACATCTACAAGCACCTGAACACTGTTCAAAGTAAGTGCGTTGTACAAGGAAGCGCGGTATCCTCCTACGTCCCTATGTCCTCGAAGTCCGCTGATATTGGCTGCTTTCCAAAGTTTATCGAACTCGGGTTCTAATTCAGGTTTAGTCATAACAAATGTCACATTCATATTGGAACGATCCTCTTTCGCAGTTGTGCCATTGAAGAGTGAATTACGGTCGATTTCAGTATAAAGTGTATCCGCTTTTTGCTGGTTAATCTTTTCAATCCATTCAACTCCTCCATTGTTCTTTAACCAGCGGAGTGTAAGCATAGAAACATAAATAGGAAATACAGGAGGTGTGTTGTACATCGACCCGTTTTTTATGTGAAGGCGATAATCCAACATGGACAACATCGGACGATTTACTTTACCCAAGAGGGATTCTTTCACCGCGATCATCGTAGCGCCTGCCGGACCCATATTTTTTTGCGCACCGGCATAAATCAGTCCGAATTTTTTTCCATCCACTTTTCGGCTGAAGATGTCGCTCGACATATCGCAAACCAAGGTAGCAGCCGTCGGAAATTTTTTTATTTGAGTGCCGTAAATAGTATTGTTAGAAGTAATGTGCAGGTAATCGAGCGTAGTCGGAATGCCAAAATTCTTGGGAATATAGGTGAATTTCTTATCTTCCGAAGAAGCCACCACCTGTGTATTGCCGATCAGCTTAGCTTCTTTAATGGCTTTGCTGGCCCATACACCTGTATTTACATATCCTGCAGTACCTCCATCACGGAGCAGGTTATAGGGGACCATTGCGAATTGCATACTTGCGCCACCGCCAAGGAACATTACTTTATAACTATCGTCCAGGTTAAGTAGTTCTTTTGCCAAAGTCATCGCCTCCTCCATTACCGCTTCAAAATTTTTGCTGCGATGGGATATTTCCAGCAAAGAAAGATTTAATTTGTCAAAGTTGAGGCAAGCTTCAGAAGCTTGCTGGAGCACCTCCTGGGGCAATACTCCTGGGCCGGCGCTGAAATTATGTACTTTAGTAGTATCCATAGGAACAAAGTTATAAAATTTGTTTGTTCCGGGAAAGGCATTAACTAATTAACTCAGATAACCGCTGGGAGTTAATACTGCATATTTGTAAGGATGATCGTTCAAAATTTCAGAAAATGAAAAATGATAACCAGGTAAAATGTCCTAATTGTGGCACTTCCATTGATGTTCAAGATGTTCTGTCACACCAGTTGGAAGAAGAGTTTAAAAAAAAGTACACTGCTCAGCTTGCGGAAGAAAAGAAAAAATACGAGAAGGGATTTGAGCAATTGAATCAACAAAAGGAGGATTTTGAAAAAAAGAAACAGAAAGAAAATGAGTTATTCCAGGAACGTTTCAATATCAAACTAAAAGAAGAAAAATTGCTCATTGAAAAACAACTCAAGGCTAAATTACTGGAAGAGCAATCGGACCAGATGGCCTTAATGCAAAAAGAGCTTTCTGAGAAATCGGAGCAGGTAAAGGAACTTAATAAGTCGAAAGGTGAAATTGAAAAACTAAAGCGGGAGAAGGATGAGTTGAAAGAAGCGATTGAAGCGGAGGCTCAAAAAGCGCTGAACCAAAAACTGACAGAAGAAAAGGATAAAATACGCAAAAGCGAACAGGAAAAAAATGAGTTTGTCGTAAAAGAATTGCAAAAACAATTAGAGGATCAGCGTAAGCTCACGGAGGAAATGAAGCGGAAGCAAGAGCAAGGTTCTATGCAATTACAAGGAGAGGTGCAGGAATTAGCAATTGAAGAATGGTTGAAAGAAAATTTCCCTTTTGATACACTTGCCGAAATCAAGAAAGGCGCAAGAGGAGCCGATTGCCTTCAGATCATCAATACACATTCGCACCAGAACTGCGGGTGTATTTATTATGAAAGTAAACGTACAAAAGATTTTCAGCCTTCCTGGATAGAAAAATTCAAAACGGATATGCGTGTTAAGAACGCAACTTTTGGAGTGCTCGTTACGGAAGCATTACCAAAGGGTGTTGAACGGCTATCGCAAAAGGAAGGTATCTGGATCTGTACGTTCGAAGAATTTAAGGCACTGTGTTTTGTTTTACGGGAATCCGTTATTCTGATCAGCCAGGCCGGAGTAGTACAAGAAAACAAGGGTGAAAAAATGAGTCTGTTATATGATTTTCTTACCGGGAATGAATTCAGGATGCAGGTAGAGGCAATTGTGGAAGGATTTACTCAAATGCAAACGGATCTGGATACGGAACGAAGAGCCATGGAAGGGATATGGAAGAAAAGAGAAAAGCAAATCCAAAAAGTGGTGCTAAATACGACTCATATGTATAGCGCTGTAAGGGGTATAGCCGGAAATGCCGTTGGAAGTATTCAGGCACTTGAATTGCCGTCCAATGATACAAATAAATTACAGTTGGAATAGTTATGGAAAGTAGTTTAGGCGTTCGAAAATTGGATTGTTACTTCTTCCGTTTTCATTGCATGTGCAATTTCTTTTGCAGTTTTTACTCCGCTTGATAAGGCAGCCTCTACGGTGCCGGTATTGCCGTCGGGATGAATAGCCTCACCTGCAAAATAAACCACATTCTCAATGGGTGTCCGTAGTGTTTCAATAAGCTTGCCCGCATTCACAGTTGAATAAGAGTATGCGCCCAGAGAAAAAGGATCTGCTGCCCAGTTTACGATCTTCCATGAAATTATTTTTTGCAGAAGTAATAAATGATTTTCCTGAAAAATAGAAGCAAGTGATTGTACGGCGTGGTGTAAAATGATACGATTATCCGTAATTTTTAATTTTTCTACAGAAGGTCCAGCCAGCCAGCCTGTAAGGAGGGGAACCGATCCTGGTCCCTGGGTCCACCAGGTTGGAATGGTTTGATCTGAAAAGAGGAATCCGAGTTCCTTTAAATCTTTTCCCAATTTCCCTTTAGTTGCCATACTTTGCCAAAAAGATTCATTGAAATAAAAAATGACTTTTATCACGGCTCCGTAGCCTAATGCCCGGGCGGCTTCAATTTTGTGGGGTATGGGAGGTTGAAAGGAAATGAAAGCCTTTGAAGAAAAATCCGCCTGAAGAACGCCTAATGGGACAGTTACGAGAACTTTATCGGCAGTATATTTTTCTCCATTTTCGGAACATATTTCGATTCCTGAAGCACTCCACTGTATTTTTTTTACAAGTGTGGAAAGATAAATCTTGCCATTTTTATCTTTACAGTCTTTTGCCAATGCTTTCAATAAACTAATATACCCACCTACAATTCTGTATTGTTCCCCCTCTCCGCTCTTTTCCCATTCTTCGCGAAATGCCAGTATGCTGGCGCGACTGGTGTCCGCTGCATCATACCCTTCGATGAATTTTGTTACAGAATTTTTTAATCGAACATATTTTTGATCAGAAAAATAAGTGAGTAAGAATGTCTCTACGGACATATCTTGCTTTACTTCTCTCAATTTTTTTTCGAAAGACCGCGCCTCTTCAATTAATTGTTCCTTTTTTTTTAATTCACCTTCTTTCAATTGCCAGATCTGGCCTTTTACTTTTTGATAATCTACCTGGTATCTTTTAAGCAGCTGAAAGGTTACCGGTAACTTTCCGTGAATAAATTCCGCACCCAATTCAATGGAGGAAGGAAATGAAGAATCCCTTAAGGTATGTATTCGGCCCCCTATCCGGTCGCGTCCTTCCAATACCGTGACATTTATTCCATCTTTACTAAGTACACTGGCTGCCGCTAATCCGGCAGCTCCAGCTCCGATAATAAGTATATTTTTCTTTTCCATTTTTTTATTCAAAACATAAGGCTACTTGGTTCCGTAGGGCTGTTCTTAATCTCCAGAAGCATCCCATAAAAATTCCTATAGGTCGTTAGCTGTGAAAAATCTGTGCCAATGCGACATCCCGCGAATTTTCATGGTTTCCTGTTTTTACCAGGAAAAAAATACACAGGATAGCTAAATTTTTCCCCTATGAATGAAGTGAAAATTGTTAAACCGGTTGATGTTCCTTCGAGAATTATTTGTTATGGTAGAAAACCAATGTTGGTGTAAAATTTTGTTTATTAAATGGCCAATTTGTGTTTAATTATGGATAAATAATGAAATGTAATTTGTATAGAAAACCAATATTTGAAATATTTTGACTTGCGTCAGGCAGAAGGGTGGTATAGTTTTGCATCGGAAAAATAATTAGGCGGCAGTAAACTGAATAAAATTAACAATGAATTTGCAGTGGAGTTTTCTAGTACACTCAAGTTGAAATCTAATACGCCGATCTGCTTAGTGCAAAAGGGGCTTAGCGGCCCCCTGTTTTTTGCATTGCAGAAGATTATAACTCATGGATAAATTCAAAATTTACAAACCAAGCGAAGCGGTTCCGTTGATGGGGATACGTTGTACAAAAGCCACAGCAGACGTATTCATAAAAAACATGTATCTGGATGGACAACTGAAATCCTCTTACAAACTTGGTAAGCGGTGGGTAATTACCGCGGAGGACGTCATTAATGTTCGGGAAAAGATTATGACAATGAAGTATAAACCCAACTGCTTTCATAAAAGGATTAGTTCCTGCTGACAGACACCGAAGTCTTGAGTTTCGGGTATTTAGGAGCCTTGTAAGGGTCTGCAATAATGGGAGCAATATTACCTTACATACCCTTTATAAAATTGCCAACGGCTTAGGAATAGATGTTAAAAAGTTATTCGACTTTGAAGTGTCCCCCGGTAAGTAACCCAGATTCGTTAAATATCCTCCACATACTGCAAATAAAAAAGGAGTTCCAAGTTATGTTGAAACTCCTTTTTTGCAAACGTTTTAGTAAAAAAATATGCTAAATTATTGATTATCAGCATACTTGGTGATCCCGCTGGGACTCGAACCCAGGACCCTTACATTAAAAGTGTAATGCTCTACCAACTGAGCTACGGAATCGATCCTCTCTTAAAATTAAGAGGCTGCAAATATAGAAGCATTATTGGTTTCCGCAAAACTTATTTTTTAGATTTTTTGCTTACAAATTTGTTATACTTGTATGAAAATGGTCTTTACAGGTATATTAGAAGTAAAACCCAAACAAGGGCTCAGCGGATTGTGTTTTGGCTCGACCATGACAGAGGCGGAGCGTTATTTCGGGAAACCGGAAGCCGTTGAACATATCGATGAGCTGGAAGAATATAAAAGCATTGTCTGGCATTACTGGGAGAAAGGATTTTCCTTGTTTTTTGATGATAGCTTTCAAAATACGTTTAGTTGTGTTGAACTCAACGATGAGCGCACCCTTTTGTGGGACCAGAAGATTTTCAAAATGAATGAAAAACAAATTGTTTCTCTGTTTAAAGAACGGGGATATGTTGAAATCGATCAGGAAGAACATGAATGGGGAGAAAGGCGTGTTTCGTTGGATGATGCTAAGGTTGACCTGTATTTTGAAAATGAAATGCTGATGTCAGTCAATTATTGTATTCCACCTGCCTTTGAAAACATCTTAATTTTACCTAATTGATTTAATGAGAATAGTGCTTTTAGGTTTTATGGGATGTGGCAAGACTACCATTGGAATGGCTTTAGCTGAAAAGCTTGGCTTGGAATTCGCTGACCTTGACAAATTTATTGAAGCAGCTACGAATACTTCGATCGTATCCATTTTTAAAACCAGGGGAGAGGAGGAGTTCCGGAAACTGGAACAGGAAGCGCTTGCAGCCCTCTTGAATAAAGATGAGTTGCTACTTGCAACAGGGGGAGGAACGCCCTGTTTCTTTAATAATATGGAAATTATTAATAAAAATAGCGTTTCAATTTATTTGAAAATGAGTGCGGATGCCTTATTTGACCGTTTGCTGTCCGAACGGAGTACCCGACCGTTAATAGAAGACCTGGAAGAAAAAGAGCTTAAAAAATACATATCAGACCTTTTAATTATCCGTGAACCACATTATAATAAGGCACACTATAAAATAAAAGCGAAAGAGTTACAAGCAGGAGCATTGGCTGATTTTTTAAAACAGGAGCGCTTGAATAATGTCCCAACTCATTTTAAATAGACGGCCTCTTTTCCTTTTTTGGTTAATTCAACCGAAATGTGTTCCTGAAGAGTAGTGGCCAGAGAAATGCCGACAAAATCGGCTTTTATGGGGTAACGATTGTGATTGCGATCAACTAATACCACTGTCGTGATTCGCTTTACCGGCAACGCTAAAAAAGGAGCCAAGCCATATATCAACGTCTTACCTGAGTTGAGTACATCGTCCACCAGTATCACTACTTTCCCTGAAAATTCCCTGGGCTGGATACTCAGTTTTATTTCCTCCTCCAGCGGATTGTCCTTATTAACGGTAATTTCAGCAAGTGTAATTTTGATTTTGGTAATTTCTCTTAATTTTTCGGCTAGTCTGTTAGCCAGTATAAATCCTCTGCTGGCGATACCCGCGATAATGATCTCCTTTTCTTCAAAATTGTTTTCATAAATCTGGTAAGAGATACGGTCTATTTTTTGCTGAATTTGTCGCGCATTTAATATGAGTGTCGTAGCTGATGTCATGATGATTCAAAGTTAAGGAATTTAGGAAGGAATAACTTGTCCAACACAGCTTTTTAGTAAATTTATACCTCGTTTGATCAGGTATGGCAAAGCAAAACAGCAATAAGCAAACAGAAAAAAAAGCAACTGGAAAAACGGCCCTGCGTATCCTGGATAAGAAACAGGTCCTGATCATGGCACTCATTATTGCGGCTTTGGGCTTCCTGCTTTATTCAAATACGTTTAACCATAAGTATGTACTGGATGATTATCCAACGGTAAAGGAGAATAAACTAACTAAAAAAGGGTTTGCGGGTATTAAGGAAATTTATAAACATTCCTATTGGTATGGGAATGATGGGAAAGACGATTGGTTATACCGTCCGCTTTCCGTATCCGTATTTGCTATAGAATGGCAATTTTGGCCGGATAATCCTAAACCCAGTCATATAATAAATGTGGTGTTATATGCGCTGACGGGATTTCTTTTGTTTTATACTTTACGAAAACTATTTATCAACCAAACTGTATTAATACCCTTCATGGCCAGCTTGCTGTTTATTGCCCATCCTTTGCATACGGAAGTTGTCGCCAATATTAAAAGTCTGGATGAAATACTGACTTTTTTGTTTTTTCTTCTTTCCCTTCATACATTATTGGATTATGCACGTAAGGGAACAGTTTTTAAACTTATAATATCCCTTTTTTCCTTTTTTCTCGCATTAATGGCAAAGGAATCTGCGATTACTTATTTGTTTATGTTTCCGGTTGCACTATTCTATTATACCGAAATGCCACTCAAAAAAAATGCAATTACGATGGCCTTGTTTGCTGTTGTTGGACTTGGGTATATGATCATTAGGGGTTCGGTACTGTCCTCCCAAACATTGGGGGCGGTGGTTTCTATAATCGACAACACGGTTGTCAAGGCAGATTATGTACATCGTTTTGCTACAGCCATGGTTATTCTCGGTATGTATGTAAAGCTTCTGATCTTCCCGCATCCTCTGGTATACGATTATTCTTACCATACATTTGACATCGTAGGTCTGAACAATCCCTGGGCATTAGTGTCGATAGCCATTTACGCGGGAATGGGTTTTTATCTTCTGAAGAATTTTATGAAAAAAGACACCATCGTATTTGGTCTCGTTCTGTATATTTTACCGGTATTATTGGTTTCCAATATTTTTTTTCTCACCCGATCTACGGCTGCTGAGCGTTTTTTATACCAGCCATCTTTGGGCTTCTGCATTATACTATCGTTATTACTGGCAAGGTACACCCGAACGGATATTATTAAGGCAAATTTTCATACGGTAATAACGCTTGTGAAAAATAACGGTAAACTGTTTGTTATCGTAGCCATTTTGCTTGCATTGTATTCATTTAAAACCTTTGATAGGGCGGCCGTCTGGAAAGATAACATCACTTTATTCAGGACGGATCTGAAAAATATTCCGAGAAGCGCCCGTGCGCAATACAGTTATGCAAATGATGTGACACAATCGCTGGTGAAAGATTCCATTAAAACTCAAACAGAACAGGATAAGGCTTATGCCGAAGCGTTCGAAGGTTTGAATAAGGCATTGGAAATACACGCAGATTATTTCGAACCTTATTTTGCGCTGGGACAACTTGCGTCTTATAAAAAAGATTATGTAAAATCAATACAGCTATACAAAAAGGCGATGACCTTGAACAAGGATTATCATTTTCTTTACAATAACATAGGCAACAATTATTTCCGGCTGGGACAACTCGATACAGCCATGAAATACCTGAATATAGCTGTTAAAATGGAGGGAGATTATGCGGAGGCTTATAGTAATATCGGTTCTGTTTATTTTACACAGGGAAAACGAAAAGAGGCCCTGGAGGCATATAACAAAGCTATCGCATTTGATCCCAAATACTATGACGCATACAAAAATCTGGGCAGCACTTATGGAATGCTCAAGGAGTATGACAAAGCAATGGAAAATTTTTTCAAAGCCATGAAATTAAAAAGCACGGATCCTGATCTTTATAGTTTTATTGGAATGACCTACGGTTTTATGGGCGATGCGGCTAACGCAAAAGTATATAACGACAGAGCATTGCAGATGAAGCAGGAGAGGGGAAGGTAGTTGTTTCTAGGTTAACCTTTCAAGTAATACAACATTCTCCACATGGTGCGTCTGGGGGAACATATCAACCGGTTGTATCCCGGTTACCTTGTAATTTGTGCATAACAACAAAAGGTCGCGTGCCTGGGTTGCGGAATTACAACTCACATAAACAATACGTTTGGGATTTATTGCTACTATTTTTTTTATCACATCTTCGTGCATTCCATTTCTGGGAGGATCGGTTATAATTACATCCGGGTATCCGTTTTGTCTTAAAAAAGTATCTGACAGCACCTCTTTTATATCGCCTGCAAAGAATACCGTGTTATGGATATTATTTAATGTTGAGTTAATTCTGGCGTCTTCAATAGCATCCGGAACATATTCTACCCCAATTACCTTTTTTGCCTGACCTGCAATGAAATTGGCAATAGTGCCTGTTCCTGTGTACAAGTCATAAACTACTTCTGTTCCTGTGAGTGCGGCAAAATCCCGTGTAATTTTGTAAAGTTCGTAAGCTTGTTCGGAATTTGTCTGGTAAAAAGACTTTGGACTGATCCTGAATTTCAGGCCCTCCATCTCTTCCAGGATATGATCCTTCTTGTAATAAGCTTCAATTACCTGATCCCCTATTGTATCGTTCATTTTAAGATTAACAGTATACATCAGAGATGTGATCTCCGGAAATTGTTCCAACAAAAACCGCATTACTTTTTCAATATTGACAGGATCCTGTTCTCCAAAGCATACAATAAGCATTAGTTCCTTTGTTGAAGATGAACGGATGATGATCGTACGAAGTAACCCTTTGTGTTCCCGGATATCGTAAAAAGTAAGTTCATTCTTTAGCGCGAATTCTTTCAGGGCCAAACGAATACTGTTGGAGGGTTCTGTCTGCAGGTAACAATTCTGTATATCAAGTATCTTGTCAAACATTTTTGGAATATGGAAGCCGAGCGCATTGCGGTTACCAAACGTTTGTCCGCTTTGTATTTCCTCATTGCTCAGCCACATTTTGTTTGAAAAAGTAAATTCCAGTTTGTTTCTGTACTCCCTTTGTTTTAAGGAGGGAATAATCGGGCTTATTTCAGGAAAATCAATTTTTCCAATACGTTTTAGTGTATCCGTGACCTGCTTTTGTTTATAGTAAAGCTGCCATTTATAGTCTAAATTCTGCCATTTACAGCCTCCGCATACCCCAAAATGCTCACAAAATGCCTCACTTCGTTTCTCCGATCGGAAATGAGTTTTTATGATTCTTCCTTCTGCATAACTTTTTTTTTTGCGTGTTAACTGAATGTCAACAACATCGCCCGGAACACCTCCTTCAACAAAAACAATGAGTTCTTCCGATTTTGCAACGGCCTTCCCTTCGACTCCGATGTCGATAATAGGAACACTTTCGAGTAACGGTAAATTCTTGCGCCGGATCGTCATAGTCCGCAAAGGTACTTATTTCCGGTAGCCTTCGCTATTTGTAAATAGGGCTATTGAGCTTATTTTGTAATTTTGTCTCATAAGGCAGTTTTATGGAAACAAGTAAGGTGAAAAAAATCAACGCAAAAACCGTCATCGAAACGGAAGAGAGATATGGTGCACATAATTACCATCCGATACCAGTAGTGTTGGAAAGAGGGGAAGGTGTATTCGTATGGGATATAACCGGGAAACGTTACTTTGATTTTTTAGCTTCCTATTCCGCCGTTAATCAGGGACATTGTCATCCAAAAATTATTGCCGCTTTAATTGAACAGGCTCAAAAACTCACACTTACGTCCCGCGCATTTTACAATGATTCCCTGGGAGAATATGAAAAATACATAACCGGCTATTTTGGTTATGATAAAGTTTTGCCGATGAATACAGGGGCGGAAGGTGTCGAAACCGCTTTGAAACTGGTGCGCAAATGGGCCTATGAAAAAAAGGGTGTTGCAGAAAATCAGGCGAAGATAATCGTTTGTGAAGGAAATTTTCATGGCCGTACCATTTCCATTATTTCCGCAAGCACAGATCCCGAGTCGAGCGGAAATTATGGGCCTTATACTCCAGGGTTTATTGTTATTCCTTATAACAACACAAGGGCCTTGGCAGAAGCATTGAAAGACGAAACAGTTGCTGCTTTTCTGGTTGAGCCAATACAAGGTGAAGCAGGGGTGGTTGTGCCCGATGAAGGGTATTTGTTTAACTGCTTTGACTTGTGTAAAAAGGCAAATGTGCTGTTTGTTGCAGATGAGATACAAACCGGTATCGCCCGGACAGGAAAGCGTCTGGCCTGTGATCACGAAGATGTTCGTCCGGATGTACTGATCCTTGGAAAAGCACTTTCGGGAGGTGTTTACCCCGTCTCAGCAGTTTTAACAGATGATGAAATTATGTTGTGTATGAGGCCAGGACAACACGGTTCTACCTATGGTGGAAATCCACTTGCCTGTCGTGTGGCTATTGCCGCAATGAACGTTGTGATAGAGGAGAGGCTGGCCGAAAATGCAGAACGTTTAGGTCATATATTAAGAAAAAATCTGAGAGAAATTAAATCCGATATGATTTCTTTGGTACGCGGAAAAGGCTTGTTTAATGCACTCGTTATCCGTCCAAAAAATGGAAAAACGGCCTGGGATCTGTGTATTGCATTAAAAGAAAATGGTTTACTTGCTAAGCCAACGCATAACGACATTATTCGTTTTGCTCCTCCACTGGTCATTACAGAAGATCAATTACAGGAGTGTATAACAATTATTCAGAAAACGTTTGCGGAATTTTAAGCCTGACAGCATCCAGTTTAAGAAGGCCTGATCGTTTTGAAAGCCAAAAACATGTCATTAAAACGTTCGACTACTTTTTTTATAAAATCTTCGGTCAGCAATATATCAATGCTTTCCAGCCCGTTTATTTCCATTTGACTTAACTTAAACGTCTGCTCCATATTACCTGCTTCAAACTTGATCACGTATTTAT
>JABDFG010000066.1 GCA_013286655.1 Bacteroidota bacterium | reverse complement strand
TGAATCCGTATGTCGGGCATCCGTACGACCAATCATATCGATGTTCAGGTCAACCACTGTATTTTTAAGGGGATAAACAGGATTTTCGGTATAGTATTCCGAACCCATTAATCCTTTTTCTTCTCCCGAAACAGTCATAAACAGGATACTTCTCCGGGGTCCGTGTCCTTCTTTCTTTGCCCGTGAAAAGGCTTCTGCTAATTCGATGACCGCTACCGTCCCTGATCCATCATCATCGGCACCATTAAAAACACGGCCCGAATCCATCCCCAGGTGATCGTAATGAGCCGTAATAACGATCAATTCTTCCTTCCTGTCTGTCCCTTCCACGTAACCCAACACATTTTCCGACGTTTTTAAATTCTCTTTTTCGGTATTCAACGGAAAATATTGAAAGTAACTCGTTCCATTCCCCGGATTTACCCCACTCTTTTTAAATTGCTCGGAAATATAGTTTGCCGCCATTTTTTGTCCCTTCTCTCCGGTTTCCCGGCCTTCGTATTCATCGGAAGCGATAATAACCAGGTGCGTTTTTAATTTTTCCGCAGTAATGCCCCTGGCATAATGTATCCTTAATGTATCTGCATTCTGTGAAAAAGCAGAAAAATAAAATAAAAGGAAAACCGTTAAATTGTAAATTGCCAATGATGTTATTCTCAACATCCATCACTTATTTTAGCTATTCTGTCCGCATGCCTTCCTCCTTCAAATGCAGTAGTATAAAACACATCCACACACGCTTTTGCTTCATCGACGCTAATAAACCGTGCAGGCAAGACTAATACATTTGCATCATTATGTTCCCGGGCCAGTTTTGCAATTTCACTATTCCAGCATAATGCCGAACGTATCTTCTTATGTTTATTAGCCGTCATATTTATTCCGTTTCCGCTTCCGCACATCAAAAGACCAAAATCATACTCCTTTTTTTCAACTGCCGAAGCTACCAGATGTCCGTAGTCCGGGTAATCGGCCCTTTCTTCAGAATAGGTACCGAAATCCTTCGTCGCAATCCCTTTTTCCTGCAGGTATTTTTTCAATTGCTCTTTTAATTGAAACCCCGCATGATCCGATCCGATCGCCACGCTAAATTGTTGTTGATTGCCTGATTTTTCCATACCTGTAAAAGTCCTCAATATTGAATGTACTTTTCAATTCTTATTGCTAATTTTATCAACACTATTCGTGTGAATTAGTTACTTCATGTGTTACTAACAAATAATTTAAATTAGTTTGATTTATGAGTAATTATAACAAGGCAGTATTTAAAATCATACCTGGAAATTAGTACATCCTTTTTTTCAGTGTAAGATGAACAACTAATAAACAGTTTTTTTTCAAAGAATGATAAAAATTAATAAACGTTAATACTTATACACCACTTTTTAATAAACCATTAACTACTTAATAATCAATAATCTATTTATTTATAAAGTGTTCATAAAGTAAGGCTAAAGCCATTTATCCGGATAAGTACTATAAATAGATTATTTTTTACAACCGTATTAACACTACTACTATAACAACATAATTTATTTTAAAATAAAATATATAATTATACTATACTGTTTAGTGTTAAAAATAAAAATCAAGTTTGAATTTATTTGCAGAGATTAGCAAACTCAAAAAAGAAAAATGCTGTTAGATCGTTTTAAAATTAGTTGGATAATCAGTTGTTGTTTGGCGGCAATGTCAACCCTGTATTCTCAGCCACAGGAAGCTTCCGGTCAAAATGGGTATACTAAATTTTATTATGATAACAAGACGCTATCCAGTGAGGGAACGATACGTGAAGGAAAGCCGGATGGATATTGGAAAACATATTTTGAAAACGGACAATTGAAATCAGAGGGTAACCGGAAATTTTTTCAGTTGGACAGCACCTGGAAATTTTATACGGATGAAGGTAACCTGGTACTGGAATATTATTATAAGAATGGGAAGAAAAATGGGTTAAGAAAAAACTATGATGCTAAGCAAAAATTTCTGGTGTCAGAGGAAAATTATGAGAATGATATAAAACAAGGTGCTACAAAAATTTATTATAAAAGTGGTCAGTTAAAACAATTGATTCCGTTTAAAGATGGACGGGAAGAAGGTCAAGGTGTTGAATATGACACAAGCGGTACAATTATTACGCTGACGGAATACCGGTCAGGATTTGTAAAAAAGCAGGAAAAGATAAACAGGAGGGATAAAGATGGATTGAAACAAAATGTATGGAAGGAATTTTATCCAAACGGAAATTTGAAAAATGAATGTACCTACCTGAACGATTTGAAAAATGGTTATCTGAAAGAATATAACATCAATGGAAATCTTCAGAATACTACAAAATATAACAATGGTAAACTAATCGAGGACGCACCGGAATTGGCAAAACTGGATACGAAAACGGATTATTATGAAGGTGGTTTTATTAAATCTTCGGGAACCTATAAAAATGGTATTCCGGAAGGAACTTTCCGGGAATTTTCCATAGATGGAAAAATAACTAGCTCTAAAATATTCAAAGATGGTATACTGGTGGGAGAAGGGCTTTACGATGAAGCAAATAAGGAGCAGGGGCCCTGGAAAGAATATCACCCGAATGGCCAGCTAAAAGCACAGGGAGTATACAAAGACGGAAAAAGAATTGGTGAATGGGTGTTTTATTATCCCAATGGAAAAGTGGAACAAAAAGGGAAATATGATAAAAAAGGAGAAGCTCAACAAGTTTGGGATTGGTATTATGATAACGGAAATCTCCTGCGGGAAGAAAACTATTTAAATGATGCATTGGATGGATCAACCACGGAATACGATGATGCGGGTAAAGTGATTACTAAGGGACAATACCTGGATGGACAAAAGGAAGGCGAATGGGTTTATGAAATGGGTGATTATAAGGAAATAGGAAACTACAAAGGAGATAGAAGGGATGGAACCTGGAAGCATTTTTATACACCCAGCGGAAAAATTCGTTTTGAAGGTAATTTTGTAGATGGAAATCCGGATGGTAAACATATTTATTATTATCCCAATGGAAAAGTAAAAGAAGAAGGAAAATACACTGTCGGAAGAAAAGACGGCAATTGGGAATATTATAATGAAGAAGGGATTAAACAATTAACAATTTTGTACAAAGATGATGTGGAAATAAAATTTGATGGCGTAAAAGTGAAACCCACCCAGGAGGAAACAGAAAAAAAATAACAGATGTTTCCGAAAAAAAAGAGCAGTGATGAACTGGTTGAAGAAATAAGTAAACTCCGCCTTAAGATAGATGAGTTGAATGACCGGTACATGAAATTTTCCGAAGCTTCTTTGGAGGGGATTGTCATTCTTGAAAATCAGGAAATCAGAGAAATTAATAGTGCAGGGTGTAAAATATTAGGTTACGGGGAAAAAGAATTGATCGGCAGGAAAGCCTACGACTTTATATCTCCGGAAGACTTAGCTCAGCTTGCTGCTACAAATGTTCGGAAGGATAAGAATAGTTATCTGTTGAATATCATAACAAATGGTGGGGTTAAAATGGAAAGCGAAATAAAAGCTCAGGACATCACCTATAAAGGATTGAAGGCCCGGGCACTGGTGTTCAGGAATGTTTCAGACAGACGAAAAGTCCAGGAGCTGGAAAAAGAAAGTGAAGCAAGATTCCGAAGCTTGTCAGAGGCTTCGTTCGAAGCAGTTTTAATACATGAAAATGGAAAGATAATAGACTTTAATGAGACGTGTTGCAACATGTTGGGTTATTCTCCGGAGGAATTACTTAACATGTCGGCATTCGAACTGGCAGTGGCTGAGGATCGGCATTTTTTACAGGAACAGGTACGTGCTGAAATTCAGAAACCGTATGAAACAAGGGCCTTGAGGAAGGACGGCTCTGAGTTTTTCGCTGAAATCAATGCAAAACAATTTACCTATAAAGGCAAAAAAGCCAGAGTTGTTGCTATTCGTGATATTTCGGACAGAAAAGAGTATGAACGAAAATTGAAAATGGTTAAAGACGATTATGAAAATCTCATCCGGCAGTCACCGGATGGGATTTTTATTCTGGACGAAAAGGGGAAAATTCTATTTGCTAACCCAAGTGCACATCGCATCGTAGGTATTGATTCGCCCAAGGAGTTTATTGGAAAATCAATCTTTGATTTTGCGTTGCCTGGCCAACACCGTAAAATTCGGGAAAATGGATTTTTGTTAAAAGGCGGTCATGACCTGCCTTTTATTAAAATGAATGTTCTCCGGGGCGATGGTTCTGTCGTAGAGATTGAGTATAAGCCTGTTCTGATTGATTATCAGGAAAAGAAAGCGATCCTGGTGGTCTATCATGATATTGATTTTCAGGAACAGCTATCCAGAGAAAGGACTCGTTATAAAATTTCGGAAGAAACCAACAAAGCGCTTAAGAAAGAAATCGAAGAAAGAAAAAAAATAGAAGATAAATTAAGTGCAAGTAAGGAACAATACAAGGAGCAATCGGCCAAGTTGAATTCTATTATTGAAAGCAGTTCGCATCTTGTCTGGACCGTTAATAAACAAATGGCACTTACCTCTTTCAATGAAAATTTCGCAAAAAGTATGCAGGATGCTTATGGCAGACGCCCATCCATAAAAAGTGTCCTTAATAAAGGAAAGTTTATTTCAACGAAGGAGTATAATGAATTCTGGAATAAAAAATTTAAGGCTGCTTTTGATGGTAAGTCCCAGCATTTTGAAACCAATTTAAAAAATAAACAGGGTATTCCTGTCTGGAGAGAAATTTTTCTTAATCCCATTTTTGACGAAAAAGGAAAGGTCAAAGAAGTATCGGGTATAGGACATGATATTACGGAAAAGAAACTTGCGGAGGAAAAAATAAAACAGTCCTTAAAAGAGAAAGAAGTGTTGCTGAAAGAAGTACATCACCGGGTCAAAAACAATCTCCAGGTTATTTCAAGTATTCTTAATTTGCAGTCATCTTATGTGGCGGATAAAAAAACGATCGATCTTTTAAAAGAGAGTCAGAACCGGATCAAATCAATGTCATTTATTCACGAAAGTTTATACCAGACCAAGGATTTTACAAGTGTCAATTTTTCAGAGTACGTCCAGAATATTTCCAACAACCTGTTACTCTCCTACCGGCCCAAGGGTAAGAAAATCAGACTTAAACAAAAAATAGACAATGTTTTTCTTAACTTAGACCTCGCAATTCCTTGCGGGCTTGTTATTAATGAATTGATGTCTAACGCATTGAAGTATGCGTTTACAAAGAAATCAAATGGCATCTTAATCATTACCATAGAAGTAGATAAAAAAGAAAATGTTCGATTGACAATTTCCGATAATGGTTCTGGACTTCCCAAAGGACTTGACTATAGAAACACACAATCGCTGGGCCTTCAATTGGTAATGGTTTTAGTAAGTCAGCTCAGAGGAACCATTAGTCTTGAAAACAAAAAAGGCACAAAATATATAGTAACTTTTAATAAACGGAATGTAAACTGATCATACCATGTCGAAAATCAACATTTTAGTAGTAGAAGATGAAAGCATTGTTGCCAAAGATATTCAAAACAGTCTTAAAAAACTTGGCTATTCTGTTATGGGGACCACGCCAAGTGGTGAACAGGCACTTAAGTTGATGGAAGAAACGCAACCGGACATCGTTTTGATGGATATCATGCTGAAGGGATCTATCAGCGGTATAGAAGCGGCGGCCCAGATAAAGAAAAAATATGATATACCGGTGATATACCTGACCGCCTATGCGGATGAAAACACACTCAACAAGGCAAAAGTAACGGAGCCGCATGGATATATTATAAAACCGTTTAAGGAAGTAGACCTGCATACGGCGATTGAGGTTGCCATTTATAAACATGGGAAGGAAAAGGAAGTGAAGAAAGAGCGGGACATGTTGTATTCACTCGTTGAAGGAAAAGAAGAGAGAGGTGTGGTGTTTGTAAAATCGAACTCGAAGATGGTTAAAATCCGTACCAAGGAAATCTATTTTGTGGAAGCCCTGAAAGATTATGTGATCATTAATACCGGAAATGCACGCTACACAGTCCTTTCAACCATGAAAAACATCGAAGAAAAATTGTCCAAGCTGGATTTTATTCGTGTCCACCGTTCATTTATCGTGCTGATTGATAAAATCGTTGCGATCGATCACAACGTATTAATAATGGAAGACGATAAGAAAGAAATCCCTATCGGGGGATCGTATAAAGAAGAATTGGTAGGCCGATTGAATATGTTATAAAAATCTCAGGGAACCAATCCTTAGACGAGATGCATTAAACGGATTTACACCTCAAAGCCCCACTCCTCACTGAAATTAGCGCCTTTGTCGCGCTTCTTGTTTTTTACAGGCGATTTGTCTTTGGGTTTATTTTCTTGTTTTTGTTCAGGAGATTTTTTCTGCAATTGTTCAACTAAGGCAAAGTCAAGTTGTTTTTTGATAAGATTAGCACCTTTTATCTCGATGCGCAGAGGATCTCCAAGGCGCAGGGTCCGTTTATGCCGGCGTCCTACCAGACAGTAATTTTCCTCATCAAAATAATAAGTATCATCTTTTATATCCCGAATGCGAACCATTCCTTCACAGTGGTTTTCATTTAATTCAACAAAAATGCCCCATTCCGTAACGCCGGAAATCATGCCTTCAAATTGCTCTCCAACTCTGTTCTGTAAGAATTGAACCTGCTTGTATTTAATGGAAGAGCGTTCGGCATCTGCTGCCAGCTTTTCCATATCGGAGGAATGTTTACAGGCCAGCTCCAGTTCTTCGGCATCTGCCGGTTTACCTCCCTCCAGGTAGTGTTGCAATAAACGGTGCACCATCACATCCGGGTAACGACGTATGGGTGAGGTAAAATGAGTATAGTAAGAAAATCCTAATCCGTAATGTCCGATATTTTTTGTGGAATAGATGGCTTTCGCCATGGTCCGTATGGTCAGCAACGAAATGACATTTGCTTCACTTTTTCCTTCCACGTCCTTCAGCAATTTGTTAAGCGAATCAACTGTTGCCTTGTCTCCCTTCAGGTTTAACTTGTAACCAAATTTTTCAATAAACCCCCCCAGGTCGGCCAACTTTCCTTCATCCGGTTTATTATGTATGCGATAGACGAAAGGTAATTCGGATGTTAATTTCCGGTTTTCCGTTTCCCGCTTGTCGCTGGCCGATTCTGCCGTGCCCTTTCTGTCTCCGATAAAGGCTGCAACCCTCCTGTTAGCAAGCAACATGAAATCTTCAATCAATTGATTGGAGTCTTTCATGTGTTTGAAGTAAACTCCCGTGGGATTACCGACTTCATCCAGGTGAAATTTCACTTCACTTTTTTCAAAGGCGATACTTCCTTTGCGCATGCGTTCTGCACGAAGTTTTTTCGCTAATTTGTTCAGGGTCAGCAACTCGTTTTGGAAGATATCTTCTTTACCTTCCAAAACGTCCTGAGCTTCTTCATAAGAGTAGCGTTTGTCGGAATGGATAATGGTACGTCCAAACCATTGAGCTTCCACCTGGGCTTCTTCGTTTATTTCAAAGACAGCAGAGAAACAAAGTTTGTCTTCATGTGGACGTAGTGAACAGACATTGTTCGATAATATCTCGGGGAGCATTGGCACTACACGGTCTACCAGGTAAACAGAAGTAGCACGGGAAAATGCTTCCACATCAATCACAGACTTTTCCTTTACGTAATGAGATACATCGGCGATGTGAATTCCGATTTCCCAATTTCCATTTTTTACTTTTTGTATCGAAAGTGCATCGTCAAAATCTTTTGCGTCAACAGGATCAATCGTAAATGTTGTAACATTCCGGAAATCCCTGCGTTTTGCAATTTCCCCGGCCGATATTTCTGTTGGAATGTAATCGGCCATTTTTTCCACTTCTTTTGGAAATTCATACGGCAAACCATACTCGGATAATATGGCATTCATTTCTGTATTGTTTTCTCCGGCATTTCCGAGCACATCGATTATTTCTCCGATGGGATTCACCGCATTTTTCGGCCATTCCGTAATGCGGGCAATGGCTTTTTGTCCGTCTTTTGCTCCGGACAATTTATCAAGAGGGATGTAAATATCTACTCCGTTTTTATGACCGGCAGGAACTAAAAAGGCAAATCGCTGAGAGAGCTGTATGGTTCCCACGAACTCGTTACGGGCACGTTTAATGACCTCAATTACTTCTCCTTCATGTTTTCCGCTTCTGCGATCGGGGAATAAAACTACTTTTACCGTGTCTCCCTGCAGTAGGCCCTTCGCAAATTTCGCTGCCAGGTAAACATCATTCTCCAATTCATCTGAAATTACATATGCAGCTCCGGAAGTCGTCAAATCTACCTTTCCGGTAACGACCCTGCGTACCGTACCTTTCGCTCTGTATTTGCCCCGTTCGGATTCTTCGATCAGCTCTTTTTGTACCAGTTCAGAAAGCAAGGCATTGATTTGTTGCCGTTGAATTTCCTCGGTGATATTCAGCGCGGAAGATACCTGTTTATAGTTATACGATTTGCCGGGTGTTTTTTTAAACACGGCGAGCACTTCTTCGAACAAGTATACCTTGTTGGATTTATTTTTTGATTTTCTTGACATTTAAAATTTTACTAGGCGGAATTCTGCGGTGGTTAATTGTGCATAACGTTCACCTGAAGCACAAGCATCCAGGTCTGCTTCTTTATAATACCAGATAAATTCTACTTTATTGGCAGGATTCGATTTTTGAATCTTTTCAAATCCCCAGACAATACTAAGAAGATATTTGGCTGTAGAGGAATTAAAGTAGTCCAGCCGGAAAGAAATTTTCGTCGATCTGTTCGGGTTCTTCGCGTACCCCTCAATCCATTTTAGAATAGGGTTATAAAACATTGCGGGGTTTTCGGGATGAGAAGATCCGGTAAATTCAAAAACATTCTTCTCTGAGTCGAAAACTACTTTCGGCGTATTATCACTCTCTTTCAAAACAAAATTGGACATTGAATCCCCTTATTACGAAGGATATCAAATGTAATCAGTTTTTTGACACAAGCACCCTTTTGTCTAGAATGCAGCGAATAATACAGCTAGCTCATCTTGTGTTAAATTCCTCCATTCGCCTGGTTTTAGTTTACCTAATTGAATATTCATCACGCGTACGCGTTGTAATTTGATGACCTGATAGTCATACGCTGTACACATACGCCGTATTTGCCGGTTAAGTCCCTGAGTTAGGGTAATCCTGAAAATGCGTTTGGCGTTTGGTTCTAAACTAACTGCACAGGGTTTGGTTTTTTCACCTTGCACAAGAATACCTGCAGAAATTTCCTTCAAAAATTGCCTGCGTACGGGCAGGTTCAATGTTACAATGTATTCTTTTTCATGTCCGTACCGGGCGTTCGTAATTTTATCAATGATAGCTCCATGGTTCGTTAATAAGATCAACCCTTCTGAGTTTTTATCCAACCTTCCTACCGGGAGAATTTTCTCCGGATGCTGAATGGCATCCAGAATATTATTAGCTATTTTTTCAGAAGTGCAGATAATACCCTTGGGTTTATGGTAGGCAATATACACCGGGGTAAAATCTTCTTGCATCGTATTGTTGTAATTTATCGGGTTTATAACAGTTTCCTGTTTTCTTTTACCCAATTCGTTATATAATTCACAACTTCTTTTGTATCCGTCCCGGGAGGAAATAGTTTTCCCACTCCAAGATCGTTCAGCTTTTTCATATCAGCATCCGGAATAATACCTCCACCGGTGAGTAATACATCGCTTAATTTTTTTTCTTTCATAAGCTGCAATAACTTTGGAAATACCGTATTGTGAGCGCCGGAAAGTATGCTCACGCCGATCACATCCACATCTTCCTGTAAGGCCGCATTCACGACCATTTCGGGGGTTTGGCGCAGGCCCGTATAAATTACTTCCATCCCTGCGTCCCGGAGAAAGGAAGCGATCACTTTGGCGCCCCGGTCATGGCCATCAAGTCCAACTTTCGCAACTAAAACACGTATGGGTCGGTTCATAGAGGCCTGCAATTTACATAAATCTGTAGCCAAAAAGGGGCTTTTTTCACAATCTGTTCATTTTCAAATAACTAAGTGCCAAAGAGCTGGATTAAAAAAAACGATTTTTTTTTGTTATTGCTTTCATAAAAGTATCTTTGCAGCTGATTTAATCTAAAACTTATAAAAATGGCAGACATTTCATCTCGTGTAAAATTAATCATTGTGGATAAATTAGGTGTGGACGAAAAAGAAGTGACCCCACAGGCAAGTTTCACCAATGATTTAGGTGCGGACTCATTGGACACCGTAGAGCTGATCATGGAATTTGAAAAAGAATTCAATATTGCTATCCCGGATGATCAGGCAGAAAAAATAAGTACTGTTGGCGAAGCCGTTACTTACATAGAAGCGAACGTTAAGTAATATTTTTACATACTGCCTAGGCAGGCAAATTATAAGTTATATGTTGAAGCCGCAACCATTTGGATTGCTCCATCGTATAACTTATAATATTTAACACGTCACCTGTTTTTATGAAGAATTTAAAACGTGTTGTAGTTACGGGACTTGGTGCAATCACACCGCTTGGAAATACGGTTGCGGATTATTGGAACAATCTTTTAGCCGGAGTTAGTGGGGCTGCGCCTATTACCCGTTTTGACGCTTCTAAATTCAAGACCCGTTTTGCCTGTGAAGTAAAAGGATTTAAAATTGAGGAATATTTTGACCGTAAGGAAGGCCGCAAACTGGATGCTTATTCTCAATATGGGATAGCCTCAGCAACGCAGGCCTTTACAGATGCGGATTTAAAAAATGCGAAATTCAATCCTGACCGTGCAGGTGTGATCTGGGGTTCGGGAATTGGCGGTCTGGAAACTTTCTACGAAGAATGCGCAACTTTTGCCAGGGGAGATGGGACCCCGCGTTTCAATCCTTTTTTTATTCCCAAAATGATTGCGGACATTTGTTCCGGTCACATTTCCATACGCTTTGGCTTGCGTGGGCCTAATTTCACAACTTGTTCAGCTTGTGCCAGTTCAACAAATGCACTGATAGACTCCTTTAATTACATTCGTTTAGGCATGGCCGATATCATTATTGCCGGCGGATCGGAAGCGGCTGTGAATCCTGCCGGTGTGGGTGGATTCAATGCCATGCATGCACTTTCGGTGCGGAATGATTCCCCGGAAACAGCTTCCCGTCCTTTTGATAAGGACCGGGACGGTTTTGTATTGGGTGAAGGAGCGGGCTGCATCATACTGGAGGAATACGAACACGCACTTCAACGTGGAGCGAAGATATACGCCGAAATTGCAGGAGGAGGGATGAGTGCAGATGCGTATCATATTACAGCTCCTCATCCGGAAGGATTAGGAGCGCTGAATGTTATGCGTTCTGCTTTGAATGATGCGGATATGCAACCTTCAGAAATTGATTATGTAAATGTTCATGGAACATCTACCCCTTTGGGAGACATAGCAGAAACGAAAGCGATCCTGGGAGTATTTCAGGAACATGCGTATAAGCTAAACATCAGTTCGACCAAATCGATGACCGGTCATTTGCTGGGTGCTGCAGGAGCAGTGGAAGCCATGGCCTGTATCTTATCTGTTAAACAGGATATTGTTCCTCCTACCATCAACCATTTCAGTGATGATCCTGAACTGGACAACAAACTTAACCTTACTTTTAACAAGGCTCAAAAGCGGGAAGTTCGTGCCGCGCTTAGCAATACCTTTGGCTTTGGAGGACATAACGCTTCGGTTATTGTAAAAAAATTCATTGCTTAACCTTTTTGACACCCTAAGAGTCTATTTTTCCAGCGAGAAAAAGCTGCAGCATTCTCTGAAAAATCTGCTGGGGTTCTATCCCGGCAATATAGAATTATATAAACAAGCCTTTCGCCATCGTTCGGTCTGCAAGGACAAAAAACAGCCCAACAATGAACGACTCGAATTTCTGGGGGATGCGGTGATCAGTGCCATTGTGGGGGATTATTTATTCATGAGGTTCCCGCTTAAAGACGAGGGCTTCCTGACCAAGATGCGCTCCAGGATCGTTAGCCGGAGCCGGCACAATCAAGTCGCGAAAAAATTAGGAATTAATTTATTTGTGGAAATCAACGGCGAAAGTGGAATGCGTAATTCTTCTGTAAATGGAGATGCTTTTGAGGCGCTGATCGGTGCGATATACCTGGATAAGGGATATGAAACAACCCGAAAATTTTTTGTGGAACGAATTATTTCTTCTCATTTAGATATGGAAGAAATCGAACAAAAGGAAACAGATTTCAAAAGCAAAATAATTGAATTAGCTCAAAAAGAAAAAGTTTCCTTTGAGTTCCGTATCAAAGAAGAGATTGGACAAGGAATGGATAAGCAGTTCCTGGTAGAACTTATTTTTAATAATGAAATCAAAGGCAGCGGCCAACACTATTCAAAAAAACGAGCAGAGCAGATGGCAGCGGAAGAAGCTATTGAGCGAATAGGGAATGGGCAATAGCGAATAGCCAATAGCGAATAGCCAATAGGGATTAGGGAAACAATACATAGCATCATACCCCCTATTCGCTAATCGCTATTGCCTATTCACTCGCTATTCGCTTCCTTAAAAACAACCGATCTGACCCAATTCTTACCCCAGTTTTCAATTTCCTCTTTGCTCCACAGTTCAGGATAGAAAATACGTTTTTGAAAACGCGGAGGTAAATACTTCTGCCAGTTAGTACCGCCTGTAGCTGCAATATCTTCCGGATCTCCCTGCAAATACCGGACGGCAGATTTATAATGAGAGAGGGGCCAGTTAACGTTCACATTGAGATCCAGTATTTTTAAAGCATTGATCAGCTTTGAGTCTTGCCGGTCAGCTTCCGGAAGAGACTGATAGCGCACCCATAGGTTGCCCACCCGGCACTGTTTTGCCAAACGGATCAGCTCCGTCGAATATTTTAGTTCGAATTGTTTCAGTGTTAACGTTTTTTTGCCGGAAGCAAGTTCAGTCGCTCCCGTCTGCCAATAGATATGTGGATACATTTGTTCAATCATCGAATCCGTTGGATAACCGGAAAATTTAGAACGCTGTTCCTGCAAAATCAGATGTATAAACTCGGTGCAATAAATTTCAATCATGCGGTATTGTCCGCTTTGGAAACCGCTTGCGGGCAATAAGGACATGCGGAACTTATGAAACTGAGCCGGATCCATTCCATCCACCATAATATCGAAAGAATCAATTAATGCATTAAAATATCGGTTGATCCGGCTGAGTGTTTTCAGTAAATCGGCCGATTTGAGTTCCGGGTTTAACGAGAGTTGCTTCAATTCATGGAGCACCAGTTTGAAATGCAATTCGGTTATCTGGTGATACATAATAAAGATGTGTTCATCCGGGATGCTGGTCTTAGGTGTTTGCAGGCTAAGTAAGGTATCCAGGTGAATATAATCCCAATAAGTGAGGTAATCGGCGTACAAAAGTCCATCCAGGTAGGACACGAGATTTTGTCCCATTGTTTCGTACTTCTCGTCCAGCTTTTTCAGACGATCGATAATTTCAGGTTTTAATTCCATGCAGTAATAATTTATGATCGTGAATATAGGGAGTAATTTTTGAAATTACCAAAGGGTAGTTGTTCGCAGCGTATGAGCTGCTTCGTGCAATAACAGGTTCTTTTTTCGCGCTAAACCTCCGGAATAGCCGATTAGTTTTCCATTACTTCCGATTACCCGGTGACAGGGTACGACGATGCTTAATGCGTTCCGGCCATTTGCCGTTCCAACTGCCCGGATAGCTTTGGTATTTCCAATCTGTTTTGATAATTCAAGGTAACTGATGGTTTTCCCAAAAGGAATTTGCAGAAGCGCTGCCCAGACAGATTGCTGAAAGTCGGTTCCCGCTTGTTGCATTGGAAAGTCAAATAGCTTTCGCTTGCCCTCAAAATACTCGTCCAGCTGTTTCCTGCATTCGGAAATAGGAGGAAGGCTAAAAGAAGTTTGGCTTGGAATGATTTCTTCCTCGCAAAAAAGAATAGCCGAAACATACTCAGAATTACCACTGATTTTTATCAGACCGATCGGAGAGTTATGGTAAACAGTTTGCAAGTCCATCTCATTCAATTTTTGCCAGGGGGGTTGCCAGGTTTTCGTAACTCATGAGATCCATTTTAATAGAACCCACGAGAATTTTTGCTTGTGCACGGATGGGTATATGGTTTTTATCATCGCTGATCCATGCATTCAGGTCTTCTTCGTGTTTGAAAATCCTACCCTTTTGTAAAATGGGATGGAATTTGATGCACTTAATTTTTCCGACATCGGAGTCAATCGTTTCGCGGCCTACGTAACGTATCTTAATCGGAAAAACTTCTTTGTCGACAAAGCTGTTGATGGTAAAAACATCCCCTTCTTTTGCATTATCGTAATTCAGGCAACGGGCATAATAAAAGGCAGAGGTCATATCCTGACAATAATCCGGTATGTCATACACATTATTATTACCCGTATCTACTTTCTTTTTGTACTGGTCGAAAATATAATCCTGATTAATAATAAATCCTCCTTCATTTACCCTCCGGACAAAAATCCAGGGAGCCAGCGTTTCTTCATCCACATAGCTTTCGTACCGGTCCCGTATTTTGAAAAAAAAGTCAAAAGCACCCTGGCTTTCTCCTATACCGACAAAGTGAAATGTTTTGCGGCCCCCTACTTCACGGGCTTCATTTTTTACTTCGATACTGACCCAGCCCGCATCTATCCATCCATAGTGCATACGGTACTTAAGCATTTCTCCGCGTTTGAAAGCATCGTGATTGAACGTACGAAGTTTCGCTTTCTCGCCATCATTGAAAAGGGCTGAAAACAAAAACAAGAATAAAGTAATGCGACCCATGGTATCGTTACATTACAATATTCACAATCTTTTTAGGAACGATGAT
>JABDFG010000065.1:12044-15136 GCA_013286655.1 Bacteroidota bacterium | reverse complement strand
GAAACAAGCCCAGGATAAGCTGAATGTTATCCTGGAATCAGAAAAAGTGATCGCTCCTAAAACGGAAGCTGATCCAAAAGTGGAATTTAAGCAGAACAGTGCGGAGGAAAATAAGGGGCTCTTTAAAGAAACTCAGCAACCCAGGGATTCCCTGCAAAAGCCAGAAGACAGGAAAAATGAACAGAAGTAAAAATATTTTTTATGAATGTGTCCGCTATTGCATGTTCGCTATTACTCGCTTCAGCTATTGGGTTTTATCAGGGTTCATGAATACTTCGCTTCGCTTCGTATTTACTCGCGTCAGCTATTGGATTTTATCAGGGTTCATGAATACTTCGCTTCGCTTCGTATTTTGCTGTTCATTATTTTTTATCGCACTTGCCTCTTTCGCCCAGCAAAAAAAACTCGATTCTCTGAAGATGGATGTGGTCAGTGAATTTAAGCCGACGATCGCGGACGCGGTGAAAATAAATGATGCGCCTGCTTATGCTGATTCCACATCGAGGATCCCGCCCCAGACCTATTCGATTTTTCCTAAACCTATTGTCACTACGTTTGAGCTGGCTCCGATAAAGCCGGCTCAAATGTTAGGTGAGCCGCTTGACCGTTTGTACAATTCATGGGTGAAAATCGGTGCGGGTTTGTATAATACGTTTGACGGAGAAGGTTATTACAATAGTCTGCGCTCAAAAGAGTATTCCTACGGGGTATATGTCAAGAGTCTTTCCTCCGAATCTACTCTTCCGAATTCAGGCTATAGTGGTTATAGTGATAATGCAGTGGACCTGTATGGTAAGAAATTCTATGCGAAATCAACCTTGTTCGCAGACCTGGATTATACCAGCAATGTTGTGCATTATTACGGGTATGATGTTGCGAGCCACGAAATGGTCAGCAAGGATTCGACCCGTCAGCGGTTTTCATACATCAGTCCCAGTTTACGCTGGGTCAGCCATTATACGGATACGACGCATATTAACTATGATGCGGTACTTCGCTACTTCAATCTTACGGATTTGCACCAGGTAAACGAAAACAATGTTTTTGCGGATATCCGAATGAGGGGCTATTATCAGAAACAATTGGTAGGACTCGAAGCGTCCGTTAATTATTACGATACGCATAGCAGTACAGATACGGTTAATCATACCATTCTGCGTGCCACACCTTCCATTGATTTTAAAGGTGAAAAATGGAAGCTCAACCTGGCGCTGCCATTGGTGTGTGATTTTTCCAAAGAAATAAATGCTGATTATTATCCTAGTGTTAATTTTAATTATAATGTACTTGACAATATTATTATTCCCTATGGAGGCATTGCCGGGGGATATGATACGTATGATTATAAGGCCATGACGGACGTCAATCCTTTTCTTTCTCCTACCGCTTTATTGCTGAACAGTAGTAGACATGAAGGATACCTTGGTTTACGCGGTTCTCTGGATGCAAATACTTCTTATAATGTAAAAGCGACTTATGCATTTATCGACAATATGCCCTTTTTTGTGACAGATATGACCGGGCTTGCCAATAAATTTGATATTGTATACGATAATGTGAAATTTTTTAATCTCCATGGAGAATTGGCCTTTCAGAAAACAGCTAAATTGAAGTTGTTGGCAAAAGCCGATTATAATCATTACCAGATGACGAATGAATTGCGTCCCTGGTATAAGCCGGAAGTGGAAATAACGTTATCTGCTCATTATAACCTAATGGATAAAATAGTACTGAAAGGAGATCTGTTTTTCATTGGCAAGCAATTGGCAAAAACGTTTGATAGTAATGGGGACGTAGTTATCAAGCAATTGAATGGGATTGCTGACATTAATGTGGGAGCCGAGTATAAGTATTCTAAATTGTTTAATTTCTTCCTGAATTTTGATAATATTGCCAATTATCGTTATGCCCGATGGAATAACTATCCTACCCAGGGCTTCCTCCTAATGGGGGGTATCTCGCTTACCATTTTATAGTCAATAAAATGTTGATAAAAAGGGGTGTTTTATCATTGCCAGAATAGGTCCTAACTGGCTAAAAATGAGTATATTTAAGCTTAACCTTAAAATGGGATTTTTAACTTAAAATTATGGAAGAAATAGTGAAAGAAACAGCTTCTGCGGATTATGGTGCAGATAGTATACAGGTATTGGAAGGTTTAGAGGCTGTTCGTAAACGCCCTGCCATGTACATTGGCGATATTGGCTTTAAAGGTCTTCATCATTTGGTATATGAGGTGGTGGATAATTCCATTGACGAAGCGCTGGCGGGCCATTGTAAAAACATTGATGTGTTTATTAATGAGGATAATTCCATTTCTGTAAAGGATGATGGGCGTGGAATTCCTACCGGTATAATGGCAAAGGAAAAAAAATCGGCGCTGGAAGTCGTCATGACGGTATTGCATGCGGGTGGAAAATTTGATAAGGATAGCTATAAGGTATCGGGTGGATTGCATGGTGTGGGTGTATCTTGCGTAAATGCCTTGTCGACTCATCTAAAGGCGGAGGTTCACCACGGTGGTAAAATATATGTGCAGGAGTATTCCATTGGTAAGCCTCTTTATCCGGTGAAGGAGGTCGGAGAAACGACCTTGCGGGGCACTACCATCACTTTTAAACCCGATCTGTCCATTTTTATTGTTCATGAATATAATTACGAGACGATCGCGACCCGGATGCGGGAATTGTCTTTTTTAAATAAACGTGTCCGGATTAATCTGACGGATAAACGCACAAAAGATGCAGAAGGCAATTATACCTCCGAAACTTTTTATTCGGAAGGCGGCTTAAAAGAATTTGCCCTCTACCTGGATGCCACCCGGGAAAAACTTATTCCGGAAGTTATTTACATGGAAAGTGACAAAGGTATGCCGGTTGAGGTAGCTATGATGTACAATACTTCCTATTCGGAAAACATCCATAGTTATGTTAATAATATCAATACACATGAAGGGGGAACCCACCTGGCAGGTTTCCGCCGGGGTCTGACCCGGACCTTAAAATCGTATGCGGATAAGGCGGGTCTTTTGCAAAAGGTTAAGATGGAGATCAGTGGGGATGACTTTCGGGAAGGTCTGACGGCTGTTATCT
>JABDFG010000065.1:0-12034 GCA_013286655.1 Bacteroidota bacterium | reverse complement strand
CCCCAATTTGAGGGGCAAACGAAAACCAAATTGGGAAATAATGAAGTGATGGGCTTTGTGGATACGGCGGTGAGCGAAATGCTGGCCAATTACCTGGAGGAAAATCCAAAACAAGCTAAATTAATTGTAGATAAGGTGATTCTCGCTGCAACGGCACGTCATGCCGCCCGCAAAGCGCGGGAGATGGTACAGCGTAAAAGTGTACTGACGGGGACCGGCTTGCCTGGAAAGCTGGCGGATTGTGCGAACAGTGATCCTGCTGCCTGCGAAATATTCCTGGTGGAAGGTGATTCTGCTGGAGGAACAGCCAAACAAGGCAGGGATCGTAATTTTCAGGCCATCCTACCTCTGCGCGGAAAAATCCTGAATGTGGAGAAGGCGATGGAATACCGGATCTATGAGAATGAGGAAATCCGGAATATGTTCACCGCGCTTGGGGTTACCCGGGGTACGGCTGAGGATGACAGAGCCCTCAACCTGGAAAAACTTCGTTATCACAAAGTCATTATCATGTGCGATGCGGATGTGGATGGCAGTCATATTACTACCCTTATCATGACCTTCTTTTTCCGGTATATGAAAGAGTTGGTTGAAAACGGTTATATCTATATTGCGACTCCTCCACTTTACCTGGTTAAAAAGGGAACTAACCAACGTTATTGCTGGAATGAGGATCAGCGTGATAGTGCGATCCGGGAGATCGGAGGAGAAGGCAAAGAAAATACTGTTAATATTCAACGCTACAAGGGTCTGGGAGAAATGAATGCGGAACAGTTATGGAGTACTACCTTGAATCCCGAACACCGCACTTTGCGTCAGGTTACCATTGACAGTGCCGGAGAAGCGGACCGGGTGTTTTCCATGTTAATGGGTGATGAGGTTCCTCCCCGTAGGGACTTTATTGAAAAGAACGCAAAATACGCGAAGATTGATGCGTAAAGGATATGTCAGAAAAGACAACACTATTTGTTGATGTTATTCTGCCGCTTTCTTTACCTAATTTGTATACGTACCGTGTACCTTTTGAGTTAGCTGATAAGGTAAAAACGGGGCAAAGGGTTGTCGTGCAATTTGGGAAAAGCAAATTATACTCGGCCCTGGTAAGAAAAATTCACCGGGTACCTCCCGGGCAATACGAAGCAAAATACATTCATTCCGTTATTGATACGGAGCCTGTCGTAACAGAGCTGCAGTTTCAGTTATGGGACTGGATGGCTTCCTATTACATGTGTGCAATCGGTGAGGTGATGAATGCAGCTCTCCCTTCAGGTTTAAAACTTTCCAGCGAAACTAAAATTATCCTGCATCCTGCTTTTGTTCCAAATGAAGGGAAAGAACAAAAAATAAATTACGAAAAATTAACGGACAAGGAATACCTGATCGTAGAAGCACTGGAGCTACGGGAAGTACTCACCTTGAATGAAGTAATGGAAATCATCGAACATAAAACAGTTTACCCGGTTGTTAAATCCCTCCTTGCAAAACAGGTAGTTGTGGTGCTGGAAGAATTACAGGAGCGGTATAAACCGAAACTTCGGGATTTTGTCAGGCTAAGTCCGGAACTAAAAAAGGAAAGTAAGCTGAAAGAGGTTCTGGATAGATTGGAAAAGAAGGCGGGGAAACAGCTGGATATCCTGATGGCCTATCTTCGTTTAAACGATCCCCAGGAGAAAAAAGAATTCCAGGAATGGGTAAAAAAAAGTGAATTACTCGATTTGGTGAAAGGTTCTGATATTACATTGAAGGCCTTGATCAAAAAAAACATTTTCGAATTGCAGCAGGTTGAGGTGGGACGACTGCTTTCCAAATCTCAGGGCAATCCTATTGATAAACGGCTCAATGAGGGTCAGGAATCAGCGCTGACTGAAATGAAAAAACAGTTTTCCGGAAAAGAAGTCATCCTGCTTCATGGCGTGACCTCCAGCGGTAAAACGGAACTGTATATTAAACTTATTGAAGATACCTTGCAGCAGGGTAAACAAGTTTTATACCTCTTGCCCGAAATTGCTTTAACAGCACAGATCATTCAGCGTCTTCAGTCTGTTTTTAATAAGCAGGTGGGAGTTTATCATTCTCGTTTCAATGAAAATGAGCGGGTTGAAATCTGGAACAGTGTACTGGGGGGTCAGAGAAAACTGATATTAGGTGCCCGTTCGGCCTTGTTTCTCCCCTTTTCTAATCTGGGCCTGATCATCGTCGATGAAGAACACGATACATCTTACAAACAATTTGACCCCTCTCCTCGTTATAATGCGAGGGACTCTGCGATATTCCTGGGCCAGGTACATAAAGCCAAAGTAGTACTTGGTTCAGCGACCCCTTCTCTGGAAAGTTATTTTAATGCCCAAACCGGAAAGTATGGTTTGGTGGAGATGACGCAGCGTTATGGAGATGTGTTGATGCCGGAAATTGAAGTGGTAGACATTAAGGAAGCGAATAAGCGCAAGCTGATGAAATCGCATTTTTCACCCCAGTTACTGGAAGGAGTGGAGCTGGCTTTGAAAAATAAGGAGCAGGTTATTTTGTTTCAGAATCGGAGGGGCTTTTCACCAATCATCGAATGTTATACCTGCGCCTGGACTCCCCCCTGTAAAAATTGTGATGTTTCGCTTACCTATCATAAAGCTGGGAATCAGCTCCGGTGTCATTATTGTGGCTATACGATTCCAATGCCTTTACAATGTGAGGCCTGCGGGGAAACAAATCTGAAAACAAAAGGATTTGGTACGGAGAAGATAGAAGAAGAGATCGGCCTTTTTTTTCCAGCCGCCCGTATTTCCCGAATGGACCTGGATACGACCAGGGCGAAGCATGCGCATAAGCAACTTATTTCTGATTTCGAAGACCGAAAAGTAGATGTTTTAGTGGGCACCCAAATGGTTACCAAAGGATTGGATTTTGATCATGTTTCCCTGGTTGGGATATTAAATGCGGACAGCAGTCTTAATTTTCCTGACTTCCGGTCATTTGAACGAAGTTACCAACTGATGGCACAGGTTTCGGGCAGGGCCGGAAGAAAGAACAAGCGGGGAAGGGTGATCATACAATCGCATAATCCCGGGCATGCTATTATCCAGGATGTGATCAGTAATAATTACCTGGCGATGTATGTTTCGCAGTTACGGGACCGAAAGTCTTTTCATTATCCGCCTTTTTACCGCTTAATCGAACTGACGTTAAAACACCGGGATGTGGATGTGTTGAATGAAGGCGCTACCTTTATTGCCGCCAGACTCCGGGAACAATTGGGTGACCGGATCCTGGGGCCTGAGTTTCCGCTGGTAGCAAGGGTGAGGAATGAGTTTCTGAAAGCGATTATGATAAAAACAGAAAGGGAAACGTCCATTGCTTCGGTAAAAAAAATAATCAATGAAGTTTGCTTTGAGTTTAAACTGCAGGCTGCTTTTAAACAAATAAAATTACACATAGATGTTGATCCCCTTTAAGAAGTACTGAATACGGAAAAAAATGAATACAGAAGACATCATCCAGTCCTTAAAACTGACTTCCCGCTTAATGGAACTGCACAATGAAAATCCCTTTAAGATAAAGTCATTGAATAATGCAGTCTTTAAACTGGATAAGGTGAACCTTGATCTTTCCAATGCTTCATTGGAAGAACTGGAAAAGATTGATGGGATCGGGAAGGGAATTGCTCAGAAAATACATGAATTGCAAACAAGCGGTGACCTGAAGGAATTAAGTCAGCTCAGAAGTATAACGCCTGTTGGAGTTATGGATATGCTGGGGATAAAAGGAATAGGTCCTAAAAAGGTTGCTCAGTTATGGAAGGAGCTGAGCATTGAATCGACCGGAGAATTGCTGTATGCCTGTCATGAAAATCGTTTGATACACCTCAAGGGCTTTGGAACGAAGACTCAGGAGGCCGTTAAAAAGGCAATTGAATTCAAACAAGCCAGTGCCGGTAAATTTCATTATGCGGCTATTGAAGCATACGCCTTTCAGCTGGTTGTGGAACTGAAAAGGAAATACAACATGCCTTTGGTTTCATTAACCGGAGCAATACGAAGGAAATGCGAAATACTGGAACAAGTGGATATTCTTATTGTGTCAAAGGATATAATTGAATTGCCGGCGATAAAAGATGCTCCCGCTATTCCTGTTATGATACGGATTTGCAACGAAGCGGATTTTTTTTCTTTGCTTTTTGAAACAACGGCCACCCAGGAACACCTGCGTCTTAGTGGATTCAAACCAGGACAGGCAAAATCGGAAGATGAACTTTATTCCCGTTTAGGTTTGCAGTATGTAGAACCTGAATTACGGGAGGGCTTAAATGAAGTTGAATTGGCCAGAGAAAATAAGTTGCCTAAACTCATAGAGGTAGGGGATCTGAAAGGAATACTTCATAATCATTCTAATTACAGCGATGGAGTTAATTCGCTCCGGGAGATGGCGCTTTACTGCAAGGAGCTTGGATATGAGTACCTGGGTATCTGCGATCATTCTCAATCCGCTTTTTATGCGAATGGAATGAAACCCGAACGTGTTCTGGAACAACATCGGGAAATCGATGTGTTGAACGAAGAGCTCAGCCCTTTTCGGATCTTCAAAGGGATTGAATCGGATATTTTAAATGACGGATCTCTGGATTATCCGGAAGAGTTGCTCCGCTCGTTTGATTTTATTGTAGCTTCCGTCCATTCCAATTTAAAAATGGATCTGGAAAAAGCCACTGCGCGTTTGATTAAAGCGGTTGAAAATCCACATACCACTATTCTTGGTCATCCCACCAGCCGCCTGCTTTTGTACCGAGAAGGTTATCCGATTGATCATAAAAAGGTGATTGATGCCTGTGCAGCAAATCAGGTGGTCATGGAATTAAATTCACATCCTTATCGTTTAGACATTGATTGGAGGTGGATACAGTATTGTATGGAGAAAGGAGTTAAAATATCCATCAATCCGGATGCGCATGAAAAACAAGGATTTCATGATATGCAGTATGGGGTTTGTGTTGCCCGCAAAGGAATGCTTACAAAGGAAATGTGTTTCAATGCGCTTAGCTGTGTGGAGTTGGAAAATTATTTTCTACAAAAAAAATCTTTACTATTAAATCCTAAATCCTAAATCCCTAAATTGTTTACCTTCGGTCAACTATGCCCCTTCTCAATTCTCTGGCCTCCTGGTGGATGCGCAAACGAATGCATCAGATCGAGTTGTTCATGAAGTATCCTCATGATGTGCAGGAGGAATGGTTCTTGCGGCTCATTGCATCAGGAAAAGATACGGAATGGGGAAGGAGGTATGGATATTCTTCTATCGAAACATATGCTCAGTATAACCAGCGCGTACCCCTGCAGGATTATGATACACTAAAACCCTTTATTGAAAGAACGCGTCGGGGTGAACAAAATATTTTATGGCCTGGTGAAATAAAATGGTTTGCCAAGTCTTCCGGGACCACAAGTGACAAAAGCAAATTTATTCCTGTTACGGAGGAGGCTTTGGAGGAGTGTCATTATAACGGAGGCCGGGATATGCTGGCCATTCATTGTCGTAATCATCCGGATACGATGTTGTTTACCGGAAAAAATCTTGGATTGACTGGTTCGTACAAAGTGGATAATCTGAACGAGCATGAATCCTACAACGGAGATCTCTCCGCTATTGTGGTTCAGAACCTGCCCATGTGGGCTGAATTTCTTCGCTCCCCTGATCTGTCCATTGCTTTGATAGATGGATGGGAAGAAAAACTGGAAAAGATCGCCTATGCGACAGTGAATGAGAATATAACAAGCCTTGCCGGAGTGCCCTCCTGGTTATTGGTACTATTGAAGCGGATACTGGACATGAGCGGAAAGAGAGCGATTAAAGAAGTATGGCCCAACCTGGAAGTCTTCTTTCACGGAGGTGTCAATTTTTTGCCGTACAAAGAACAGTTTAAGAAATTATTTGATTCTGATCAGGTGAGCTTTGTAGAGTTATACAATGCTTCGGAGGGTTTTTTTGGCATCCAGGATCGGCCTGATTCGGATGAATTATTACTGATGCTGGATTATGGTATTTATTATGAATTTATTTCAGTAGATCAACCGGGCGGAAGTGAAAAGGTTATATCCCTCACAGAAGTGGAAGTTGCTAAAAACTATGCCGTCGTGATTACTACCAGTGCCGGCCTTTGGCGTTATAAGCTGGGGGATACGGTCAAATTTATTTCTTTGGATCCTTACCGTTTTAAAATTACCGGCCGCACCAAACATTTTATCAATGCTTTCGGAGAGGAGCTTATCATCGATAATGCGGACAACGGACTAAAAATTGCCTGTGAAAAAACAGGGGCCTTAATAAGGGACTATACCGCCGCCCCTACATATATGATTGATGGTGCGGGTGGATCACATGAATGGCTGATCGAGTTTGACCGGGAGCCGGAAAATATTGGGTACTTTGTCGAAATTTTGGATAATGCCTTGAAGTCATTAAACTCTGACTATGAAGCCAAGCGCTATAACAATTTTATTTTAAAAAGTCCGTTCATACATCTTGCCCGTCAGGGCTTGTTTTATCACTGGATGAAAGAAAGAGGACGCTTAGGGGCTCAAAATAAGGTTCCCCGTTTATCAAATGACCGGAAATACATGGACGAACTTTTGAAACTAAATAATGAGCAATAGGATATACTGGTATTCTTTCTCTTTTCTCTTGGTTCTATGCCTGATGCTCTTTGGGTTTCAGCAATCGAATCTGGTTTTTGTAAAATCCATTCCTGTCAAGGCGGAACATGTCAGTACAGATAATCTTTCCAATGTGTACCTGCTGAACAACGATGTTCTTCAAAAATACGATCCCCAGGGAAATCTGCTAAAAACATATAGTAATATGAACTTTGGAAGGATTAGTTCCATCGATGCAAGTAATCCAATGAAGATCATTTTGTTTTACCGGAATTTTTTGCAGGTGGTTTTCCTGGATAATACCCTTGCTCAAAATGGGGACCCGATTTCCATCGAAACATTGGGCTATCCACAAACGCAATTTATTTGTTCTTCTCATGATAACGGTATGTGGATTTATGACCAGCAAAATTTTGAATTGCTGCGTTTTGATCAGAATCTTTTGCTGGTGAATCAGACCGGGAATCTGGCGCAGCTATTAAGCATGGATCTGAAACCCAGGGCTATGCTTGAATATAATAACCGATTATATGTCAACAACCCTTCAACCGGCATCCTGGTGTTTGATGTTTTTGGCACGTATTACAAAACAATACCGATCACGGACATACACGATTTTCAATTTAAGGGAGATGAACTGGTTTATTACCAGGATGGGAAATTAAATACCTTTAACCTGAAGACCCTGGAACAAACACAGTCCATATTGCCGGATACTACAGCTGTTTCAGTACGGATGACAAATGACAGATTGTATCTGCTGCAAAAAGAAAGTCTGGGAATTTATACGATCAATTACCACTAAGCACGACCAAAATCGGATTATTCGGCAAGGAGAATCGCTTTATTGTTCAGCATTTCAATAACTCCCCCATTGATCTCAAAGTTTTCCGTCGTGTTTTTATCGCTGGTTACTTTGACGGTACCTTTTTTTAAGGAAGCAATAATCGGAGCGTGATTATTTAGAATGCCGAAGGAACCATCCGTCCCGGGAAGTTTAACAGATTTCACTTCTCCGCTGAATAGCTTTTTATCTGGCGTTATTATTTCTAGGTACATGCGATTGTAGTTTTTAAGGAGCTATTCGCTACTTTACTTCGTTTCCGCCAACATCTTCTTGCCTTTTTCAATGGCCTCCTGCAGGTTACCTACCAGGTTGAAGGCTGCCTCCGGATATTCATCTACTTCACCATCCATGATCGTATTGAAATCCTTGATGGTATCCTCGATGGGTACAAATACACCTTTTAAGCCGGTGAATTGTTCCGCAACGTGGAAAGGTTGTGAAAGGAAACGCTGAACACGTCGTGCACGGTGAACAACCAATTTATCTTCTTCCGAAAGCTCATCCATACCCAGGATCGCAATAATATCCTGTAATTCTTTGTAGCGCTGAAGGATTTGTTTAACACGCTGAGCGGTATTATAATGCGCTTCGCCCAAAACAGCTGGGCTCAAAATCCGGGAAGTCGAATCCAATGGGTCGACAGCAGGGTAAATACCCAACTCTGCAATTTTACGGCTCAATACAGTTGTCGCATCCAGGTGAGCAAATGTTGTCGCGGGCGCAGGATCTGTCAAGTCATCCGCAGGTACATAAACTGCCTGAACAGAAGTGATCGATCCACGTTTGGTGGAAGTGATCCGTTCCTGCATCGCTCCCATTTCAGTTGCCAGTGTTGGTTGATAACCTACTGCAGAAGGCATCCGGCCCAATAGCGCAGAAACTTCTGAACCTGCCTGAGTGAAACGGAATATGTTATCAATAAAGAAGAGGATATCGCGGCCACCGCTTGCTTTGTCATTTGGATCACCATCCCGGTAGTATTCTGCAACAGAAAGGCCGGAAAGGGCCACCCGTGCACGTGCTCCCGGAGGCTCGTTCATTTGTCCGAAGACCAGGGTTGCCTGTGATTTTGCTAATTCCGTTTTATCTACCTTGCTCAGATCCCATCCGCCTTTTTCCATGGAGTGTTTAAACTCTTCCCCATATTTTATAACTCCGGATTCGATCATTTCACGTAATAAGTCATTTCCTTCACGGGTACGTTCTCCTACACCGGCAAATACGGACAGACCGGCATAACCTTTCGCAATGTTATTGATCAGTTCCATGATCAATACCGTTTTTCCTACACCGGCACCACCGAATAATCCAATTTTCCCGCCTTTTGCATAGGGCTCCAGCAGGTCAATCACTTTAATTCCTGTAAACAACACTTCTGTAGAAGTCGAAAGCTCATCGTATTTAGGAGGTTCCCGGTGAATGGAATACCCTTTGGATTTATCCACCTGACCAATACCATCAATGGCATCGCCTACTACGTTGAACAGGCGACCTTTGATCTGGTCGCCGATGGGCATTTTGATAGGAGAGCCCGTTGCCAGAACTTCGGTTCCACGGCTTAATCCATCGGTTGAATCCATCGCGATCGCGCGAATAGTATCTTCTCCGACGTGTTTCTGGCATTCTAATATAATAGATGTTCCGTCTGGGCGTTTCACTTCAAGTGCATCCAAGATATTGGGCAGCTTAGCACCTTTCTGGTCAAAACTAATATCAATTACTGGTCCAATGATCTGGGTGATTTTTCCTTTTAGAGTAGACATTTTATCAGATTATAGCGTATAAATAATACATGGTAAAATTAATGGCCGCAAAGATATTGTTTTTTGTATTGAAATGGGGAGCTTGTTGATAAAATGTAAAATATATCGTCAGAGGTTAACAAATGAGGGAATTTGCAACTGCAATAAATCTTATTTTTGACCTCACTATGTTAGTCGACATAAATAAATACGTACGGGAAGGTCAAGGGGAACAACTTGAATTTAATAAGGGGTTCAATAATAATACAATTATTTCTGTTGTTGCAATTGCGAATAGAAATGGGGGTAAAGTATTAATTGGAGTAAGCGGTTTGGGTGAGGCGAAAGGTGTACAACTAAATAAAGAAACCATCAAAAGCTGGATAAATGAAATTTCACAAGCTACAGAACCAAAGCTCGCCGTTGCTGTACATGCTCAGCGGGTTGAATATGGTTATGTAGTGATTATTGATGTTCCCAGCCCTAAAATCAAACCGATTTCTGCTTATGGAAAGTATTACCTGCGATCGGGAAGCAACAACCTGCCATTATCTGCTCACAAGATAACCGAAATGTACCTGGGTTCGCATGGTTTGAATCTGGAAGCGGTGATTGCCTCCAAAAACCGCTGAGGTTAAAATCATGGGAAGATGAAAGTATATACGGATATCGATCAATTTAAGGGAGTAAAATTTCCGGTGGTTACTTCGGGTACATTTGATGGGGTGCATCTGGGGCATCAGAAAGTTATCAGGAGATTAAAAGAGATTGCGGAACAGAATAAGGGAGAAACTGTTTTGTTGACTTTTTATCCTCACCCCCGTATGGTGCTTTTCCCGGATGATAATGGTCTCAGGTTACTTAACTCGCAGGAGGAAAAGATTGCCCTGCTTCAAGGGCAGGGCGTTGATCACCTGATTATTTATCCATTCACCAGACAATTTTCCAGGCTTTCATCGGTGAATTTTATACGGGATATTCTTGTGAATAAAATAGGCACTAAAAAATTGGTCATTGGTTATAATCACCATTTCGGACGCAACCGGGAGGGTTCTTTTGAGCACCTGAAGGAATATGGTCCTGTTTATGGATTCCAGGTGGAGGAGATTCCTGCACAGGATATAGAAAATATTGAGATAAGCTCAACGAAAATCCGCCAGGCTATACAAGCAGGAAATATCAGAGCGGCCAATACTTTTTTAGGTTATCCTTACGTTCTAAGTGGTACGGTAGTTAAAGGCAAAGAACTTGGACGAAAACTGGGTTATCCAACGGCTAACATAGTGTTGAGTGATGCCTGCAAATTGAGTCCTGCTGATGGTATTTATGTGGTGGAGGTCATTTACGGAGAGGCAACGTATAAAGGAATGCTGAGCATTGGAATGAATCCTACGGTAAATGGAACAGAACGTACTATTGAAGTCAATATTCTCAATTTTGACAAGGATATTTATGGAGATAAGCTGGTCGTCCATTTTATTGATAAGATTCGTGACGAAGCAAAATTTGACAGCCTTGAAAAGTTGAAGGAGCAGTTGGGTAAGGACAGGCAACAGACCTTAAATACGTTTGCAAAATTAAACCCTTGAGCACAGTGAGGTTTTATGCTTTTTTGGCTTTTGTCGTCATTGGGGCCTCGTCTTTTACAAAAGGCTATGCGCAGCAGGTCGATTCTCTTACATTGGATACAATGCGGGCCTTTACCAGTCTGACGGAAGCCATGAAACATCCGGAAGAAGTAATCAAGTTGGTCTTAAGGAAACAGAAGCTAAAACAATTTCCTCCGGAAATAGTTAAATTCAAAAATTTACAATACCTGGATTTAAGTAAAAATTATATCAAAGAGTTACCTCCAGATATCGATACATTACAAGCCCTGCAAGTATTGATTTTGTCAAAGAACAGTATTGTGACCTTGCCCAGGGAGATTGGGAAACTCCGGAATTTACGAATCTTGAATATCAATCAGAATGAACTGATTGATTTGCCGGACCAGATAGGAGAATTAGTCAACCTGGAGTACCTTGACCTCTGGAGTAATAATATTGCTGTATTTCCTGAACAAATGGCCGGCCTGGAAAAGCTGAAAGTATTGGACCTGAGGGTTATTATGATTGATGATGATGTGCAAAAGCATATCAAAAGCCTACTTCCTAACACGAGTATTCAATTTTCTCCCGGATGCAGATGTAAAACGCAGTAGCTGAGATTTTTAATGAAAAATTAAGTGTTTTTTTGCAAAAAATAATGTAGGTTTGAAGCCCTTAAATAATAAATCAAAAATCATGAAGACATTAGATGTAAGTTTTTTAACACTTGCCGTTTCCCTTACCATTTGTTCATCCCTGGCCAGGGGACAACAAAATAAGGATGCTGTGCTAATGACGGTAGGTGATTCGAAAGTAACAGTTGCCGAATTTGAAAATGTTTACAAAAAAAACAATGGTAAAGAAAGTAGTGCGGAAAAAAAATCATTGGATGATTATGTTGATTTATATACCAATTTTAAATTAAAAGTTAAGGAAGCAGAAGAACTAAAACTTGATACTTCGGAATCGTTTAAAAATGAGCTTGCGGGTTATCGCAAACAACTGGCACAGCCCTATCTGACAGATAAAAATGTAAATGACCAGCTTTTAAAAGAGGCATATGACCGCAAACAAACAGAAGTCCGTTCCAGCCATATATTAGTTAAATGTGCTGAAAATGCCCTGCCCAAGGATACGCTGATTGCCTATAATAAAGTTATGGGTTTAAGGGATATGCTGATGGGCAAAAAGGGACCTAAAGTTGATTTTGAAACATTG
>JABDFG010000064.1 GCA_013286655.1 Bacteroidota bacterium | reverse complement strand
ATATTCAAACTAAAAAGGCTATATTCGTTGAACTCAATTACAAATTGTCCATTAGTCGTTTTCACTATATAGGTAATGGCAACAGTAATGATCTGCTGATAAGTGATTCGAATATTACGTTCACTATTGGGCGTAAATTTTAGGCTGACCTATTATGCATTCTTTTATTGTTAAAAATATAAAGGATCTGGATTCCGTATCCGCTCAACTTATAAAATCCTACCCCACTGACAAACTATTTATTTTTGAGGGCCAAATGGGCTCGGGAAAAACAACGCTCATTAAAATTATCTGCAAACAACTGGGTGTTATAGACACTACCAGTAGCCCTACTTTTTCAATGATCAATGAATACAGAACAGAAAAAGGTTCAAAAATCTATCACATGGATTTTTATCGGATTAAAAATCTGGAAGAGGTGTATGACATGGGTTATGAGGATTATTTTTATTCCGATAACTATTGTTTTATTGAGTGGCCCGAAAAGATAGCCGAACTTCTGCCGGAAAATGCTGTCCATGTAAATATTTGTCTTCAGGGCGTAGAAAGATTGATTATAACGTGTTAAACCAGTATTAAGCCTAATTGTTAAAAATGACTAAATTTAACTTAGCTATTTTAGAGTCTGTTTAAAATATATACTATGAAATCTTCCAAAGAACTCCTGAAATCACTTTCTCAAACAGCCCTGATGCCTCAGGAAGAAATGCTGGAAGTTTCCAGAAAGAAAGGTCATCTGAATATAGGAATTCCCAGGGAAATATCATTCCAGGAAAATCGCGTCGCCCTTGTACCCGATGCTGTCAGTCTGCTTGTTAACAATGGCCACCAGGTACTCGTGGAAACCAATGCAGGCAAGATGTCTAACTTTCAAGACAATGATTTCAGTGAGGCCGGCGCACAAATTGTCTTTACTCCCGAAGAACTCTATAACAATGCTGAAATTATATTGAAGGTTGCTCCCCCATCTCAGGAAGAAATCGAATTTTTACGTCCCAAACAAACGCTGATATCCGCATTACAACTTACGGTACAACCCGAAAGCTTTGTGCGAAATCTGATGAATAAAAAAGTTACGGCTATTGCCTTTGATTTATTGAAAGATGAGGAAGGTATTTTTTCCGTGATTCGTTCTATGAGTGAGATTGCCGGGGGTGCATCGATTCTGATCGCTGCTGAATATTTAAGTAATGTTAACAATGGACAAGGTGCTATATTAGGAGGTATTTCAGGCATTTCCCCTACCGAAGTCATTATCATAGGAGCAGGTACTGTAGGAGAATTTGCTACAAGAGCAGCCCTGGGATTAGGTGCTTCCGTAAAAGTTTTCGACAATTCGGTTTACAAATTAAGACGGTTACAAAGTGTTATTGGGTCCCGTGTTTTTACCTCTATTATTCAACCGAGGGTATTGGCGAAACATTTGAAAACAGCAGATGTTGTGATCGGTGCTATGCGTGCCAAAGAGGGTCGTACGCCATTAGTGGTAACGGAGGAAATGGTAGCTGACATGAAAGTCGGATCAGTTATTGTAGACATCAGCATTGATCAGGGAGGATGCTTTGAAACGTCTAGGCCCACTAACCATACCAATCCCGTTTTTCGTAAACACGGCGTTATCCATTATTGCGTACCCAATATTGCCTCTCGTGTATGCCGTACTGCTTCTTATGCCCTGAGTACGATCTTCGCTCCCATTCTTCTTGATATTGGGGAAGAAGGTGGGATAGAACAAATGCTGAAGCATCATATTGGTGTACGTAACGGAGTTTACATTTTCAACGGTAGTCTCACAAATAAATACCTGGGAGAACTTTTTAAGCTCAAATACAAGGACATTGATCTTATTATGGCTGCCATTTAATAATCGTATTATACTATTTCATTTTGACATTCATAAAAAAAGATTCGGATTTATGGAGAAGGCTCCGGTTCTATGGTTTTGGGTTATTGATGGGCTGTTTCCTGGTAAGTGTGATTACAAAAGGTAAAGCCTGCCAGATGCCTGGCACACTCAAGCTGGAAGAATTAAACTCGCAGACGATCATCTTCAGTAAACAGGCAAACTGTAGTATGCAATGCAGAGGAATTAACCAGGAAGATGTGAAATACTTATTAAAAGGCGGGAGTGTTAATCTTGGCAAAAGCGAGGTGCATGCCAAACCTAATCCCAACTACGCAGTTGATGGCTACACAAAGAATCACCATCATTTACGTATCATGATTGCCGATTGCGGGGACACATCAAAAATCATCAGCACCATTGACCTCGCATCTGAAAATGACAGCTGTCATTGCAATTAATTTCACCCCTTCCTTCTCCTCTTCTCTTTCATAATAAGACTAAGTTCCCTGCCCGTTTGTCCTTTGACGGAAGTATTTTCACGGGCGCGCCTGATTAAATAGGGAAGAACCTCTTTCACCGGCCCATAAGGTACGTACTTGACAACATTATACCCTGATTTAGCCAGGTTAAAACTGATGTGATCACTCATTCCCAGCAACTGGGAGAAACAGACATGTTTGTCTCCAGGAGAAATACCATTTTTTTTCATCAAATCGGTCAGATGAATACAACTGTTTTCGTTATGTGTGCCAGCACATATCGCAATCCTCTCCAGGTGTTGTATGGAAAACCCAAGTGCCGCGGCATAATCAGCATCCGTATCCTGCTTGCTATCCTGAATTGGTGAAGGATAATTCATTTCCCGGGCGCGTTTACGTTCTTTTTCCATATATGCACCCCTTACCAGTTTGGCACCCATCTGATACCCCCCTTTTTCGGCCATTGCGAAGGAGTTTTTCAAATAGGCAAGGCGATCCTTCCTGTATAACTGAAAAGTATTATAAACGATCACTTTTTGTTTATTAAACAGGCTCATCATTTCATTGGCGAGATTATCCATTGCCTGTTGTACCCAGCTTTCTTCCGCGTCAATGAAAATCGAAACAGCATTCTCATGCGCCTGTTTACAAATAGTAAAAACCCGGTCATGTACCCGTGCGAACTCCTTTTCTTCCGTGTTTGTAAGTGCAAGACCCGAACTTACTTTTTGAAGCAAATCAAAACGGGCTAAACCTGTTATTTTAAAAACACAAAATGGAATATTTTTATTATCCTTCGCTTTGTCAATCGTTGCGACCGTTTCCTGTAAGCAGTGATCGAAATCCTTTTCCGTTTCTTTTCCCTCTACAGAATAATCGAGTATTGTACCAATATTGTACCTTGCCAGGTTTTCGATCGTATGATTACATTCCAGAATATTTTCTCCTCCTACAAATTGTTTAAACAGGGTAGCTTTAATGAGGCCTTTTATTGGTAAATGAGCCCCGATCGCCAACGTTGTAAGTGATTGACCAATATTAACGAATCCTGGATTTCCAATCAGCTTGAATAGCCAGAAAGAACGGCTAAGATCCCGGTCACTTTTTCCGGAAAAGGCTATTTCAGTGTTGTCAAATGAAAGCATAATTATACCTGGATAGATCTGCAAATATAACACGATATTTTGTTTGGTATATTTGTATGACGATCAATTAATTATGCTGTTCAATAACAAGACCATACACCTGGAAGATTCTTTAATCCACATTGGTACTGGGGCGATTAAGGAGTTAAATAATTACCTGAAACATTACAAGAATAATAAAAAAGTTAAGTTTTTTATTCTTGTTGATGAAAACTCTATTAAATACTGCCTGCCCTTACTTGTTAACCAGGTTAAAATTCTGAATAGAGCTGAAATTATAGAAGTAGAAAGCGGAGAAAACAACAAAAACATTCATGTATGCATCGAGTTATGGCAGACCCTCAGTAAATACGAGGCCAATAGAAAATCCGTGTTCATTAACCTCGGAGGTGGTGTTATCTGTGATATGGGAGGATTTGTAGCTTCCGTATTTAAACGCGGCATTGAATTTATTCATATCCCCACTACCCTGCTTGCTCAGGTAGATGCCTCTATTGGAGGGAAATTGGGCGTAAATCTCGATCTCATCAAGAATGAGATCGGCCTGTTTAAAAATCCCTCACAAGTTATCGTTTATCCCTGGTTTCTAAAAACTTTAGGTAAAAGGGAATTTTTGTCGGGTTTTGCCGAAATTATTAAACATGCCTTGATAGCTGATACTACTTATTGGAAAAAAATACTCAAAACCAAACTATCGGATGAAACAGAAATCTTAAAACTCATTCATCATTCCATTGAAATCAAGCAGGCAATTGTTCAAAAGGATTCGAAGGAACAAAACCAGCGTAAACTATTAAATTTTGGCCACACCATTGGCCATGCCCTGGAAAGCTATTTCCTCGAGAAGAAGGAAATAACACTGTTACACGGGGAAGCAATCGCTGCCGGTATGATTTGCGAGTCTTATATTTCTTATAAAAAAAACAAACTCAGCCGGGCAGACTTGCAGGAAATAACTTTATTTATCAATTCATTATATAAACCCATTACATTTAAAAAAGAAGAGGAGATACGATTAGTTGAATTAATGCGGCATGACAAAAAAAATGAAGGAAATGATATTAACTTTACCCTGCTATTAAAGATTGGTAAAGCGGAATTCAATAAAACAGGATCTGTTGAATTGATAAGAGATTCATTCAAATACTACCATGAACAATACAAACTTCAGAAAGTATAGACTCTCTAAACCGGACAAAATAATAAGTGGAGAAATAAAACTTACTTCGTCCAAAAGTGAGAGCAACAGGGCGCTTATCATACAAGCCCTAAGCAAGACACCTATAAAACTGAATAACCTGGCTATGGCTCAGGATACCCAACTACTTATTCAGCTTCTTCAACAGGATGCTGTTAATTATAAAGAGAATGCGGAATACAATGTGGGCGGCGCAGGGACGGCTATGCGTTTTCTTACAGCATATTTTGCTACAAAGTCAGGAACACGGATTTTAACCGGAAATGAACGCATGAAGTTAAGACCCGTTAAACCATTGGTTGACGCATTAATACAGCTTGGTGCTTCTGTAAGCTACCTTGAAAAAGAAGGATACCCTCCCTTGAGAATCTCGGGTAAACTACTCAGCGGAAATACCGTTGAAATCGAAGGAAACATCAGCAGTCAATACATAACTGCTTTATTGCTGATCAGTCCTCAATTATTCAAAGGATTGATCCTGCATTTTAAAGGCGAGGTAACCTCTCGCCCCTATATCAACATGACATTGAAAATGCTGGAACGTTTTAATGTATGTGGCAGTTGGGAAGATGACAAAATCATTGTCAGCAATCAACAATACAAGGCAGAAGAGAACCAGGAATACAGCATTGAAGCCGACTGGAGTTCAGCATCTTATTGGTATTCTATGGTTGCTTTAGCAGAAGAAGCGGATCTTAAACTATTCGGTTTAAATTCTTCCAGCTTACAAGGTGATGCCATTGTAAAAGATCTGTATGCATTGTTTGGCGTAAAAACAGAATTTATTGAAGGTGGAATCCATTTGACAAAAACCAAGCCGGTTGTTATGTCAACCGGCTTCGATTTTTCAGATTGTCCTGATATCGTACAGACGGTAATTGTTACAGCAGCGGGGTTAAAGATTCCTATTTTACTTAATGGACTTCACACGCTGAAATTAAAAGAAACAGATCGTGTTGCCGCACTCCTGAAGGAATTAAAAAAAATAGGAATCAGGGCAGAAGAAAATTTCCCCGACATGTTGGAAATAAAGGAATACGCTATTCAAACAAAAATGACAGGCCCCATCGTGGAAACCTACGATGATCACCGTATGGCCATGTCATTTGCGCCTTTAGCTTTACTTTATGATCATATTGTAATTGAACATCCGGAGGTTGTGAATAAATCGTATCCTGCTTTTTGGAACGATTTAAAATCGGTAGGATTCAGGATGGAAGAATTTCGCTAAATTGGAGTTCATACAACTTCTTATACTGTCTGTTCAATTTCAGTAATTCCTGGTGGGTACCCGATTCTATTACTTGTCCATGATCAAGCACAAGGATCCGGTTGGCTTTTTGAACCGTTGCCAGGCGATGGGCGATTACAATAGAAGTGCGATTGGAAAGAAGTTTATCTGTTGCCCGCTGAATCAGCATTTCTGATTCCGTATCAATAGAAGAAGTTGCTTCATCTAATACTAAAATCTTAGGATTAAAAATATAAGCCCGGATAAAGGCAATAAGCTGGCGTTGACCTACAGACAACATACCTCCGCGTTCCATTACATTGTAACCATATCCGCCCGGAAGTTTCATTATAAAATCATGTGCTCCGATCGCTTTGGATGATTCTACAATTTGTTCAAAACTAATGGACGGATTTGACAATGATATATTATTCGCGATGGTATCCGAAAACAAAAAAACATCCTGTAATACTAAACCAATACTGCTTCGCAAAGAGTGCAGCTCGTATTTCCCGATAGCCGTTTCATCAATGGTTATTTCACCTTTGTTATATTCATAAAACCGGTTCAGTAAATTTATGATAGACGTTTTTCCGGCTCCCGTCGCACCTACCAAAGCAATCGTTTCCCCTCTTTTTACTTTAAAGGAAATTCCTTTGAGTATCCAATTCTTCACCGGTTCATCTTCGTAACTGAACCAAATATCTTTAAATTCAACGTATCCTTTTATATCGTCGGTTTTAATTATACCCTGGTCGGTAACAGCGACCTGGGTATCCATAACTTTAAATACCCGTTCAGCGCTGACCATTCCCATTTGTAGGGTATTAAAGCGATCTGCCAGCATACGTATAGGACGAAAAAGCATATTGATCAACATAATGAAAGCGATCAGATCACCGGGTGTAGCGCTCAACTTCACAACACTGTTTCCTCCATACCAAACCAATAGACCCAAAGCAATCGAAGATAGAATTTCCACAATGGGAAAAAAAACAGAATAATACCAGACTGAACGAATATTCGCATCACGATGCCGGGCATTAATCCCTTTAAATTTTTCAAACTCCCGTTCTTCGCGATTAAATATCTGAACTATGTTCATTCCTGTAATATGTTCCTGAACAAACGCATTCAAACGGGCGACTTGTGTACGCACATCCTGAAAAGCTGATTTTACTGCATTTTTAAAGATATTGGTTGCTATGAGTAATACAGGAATAGTTGTTAAAATGACCAAGGTGATCTTAACATTAAAATAAAACATGACAGCAATTACCACCATCAGTTTTAACAGATCTCCCGAAATTTCTATGAGTCCTTCGGTAAACATGTCCCCAATCGTTTCCATATCCGAAACGACGCGTGTTACCAGGGTTCCTATCGCATTGGTGTCAAAATACTTCAGACGTAAATGTAAAATATGTGTGAACAGATTCACCCGAATATCTTTCACAATCTTTTGTCCTACCCAGGCAGAAATATAAGAACCTGCGAATTGAAAGATACCCTCCAGAATTAATAAAGCAATTAACAATAAAGTGCAATTCAGTAGCATGGGTAGGTTCGGCATACGAACATACCTATCTATCATATATTGCGTAATCAATATACGGATCGGAGAAATAAAAGCAAGAAAGAAAGTAATGCTAACCGAAATCGCAAATTTTTTACGATAGGGCTTTACATACTCCACTATTCTTTTAAACAGCCTGAGATCAAAAGCTTTACCGCTTATGCTCATTGTGCTCCGGAGAACAAGTATTTATTAGGTGTAAGCAGGTTTTCCCGGACAGCGAACATAACAACTCCGGCGGTGTTGTTAACCTTCAGCTTAGCCATAATATTCTTCCGATGAGTTGTTATCGTATGAGTACTCAGGAATAGTTGTTCCGCGATTTCTTTATTGGAATAACCTTCAGCAATTAATTTAATAATTTCCATTTCCCGTTCTGTGATATTCAGTCCATCACAACTTGTCATAGAAGGAATAGGCGGCTTTTCCGATGGCAACTGTAGTGTCATTAAACGTTCAACGATTTTTCCACAGAGAAAACGTTCAGCGCTGGATGTTTTGTACAAAGCTTCTGTAATTTCCTCTTTATCACAATCATTCAAAACATAACTCGTTAAACCTGAATCAAGTGCTCTCGCCATTAGTGATGAAGAAATTTCCGTAGTAATCGCCAATAGCTGCACGGAACTGTATTTTTTATTTAACAATTGCAGCGTTTCCAGCTTAAATCCTTCGGTAGAAAAGTCAATAACAACTATATTCGGAATGCAAATCCTCATTTCCTCTAGCAATTCATTTTTATCACTTACTTCAGCTAAAAGTGTAAAATCGATATTTTCTTCTATTAGTGCCGCAAGACCTTTACGTACCAAATAATTAGAATCAGCAACAATCACTTTTATCTTTCCCATAAGCTATTTAGAATCATTATAAATAAGCTTTCAAATGTATTGTTTAAAGTTTAAAGTTCAAAGCTTAAATGTCCGAACTTTTCAACCTATAGGCTCTAAGTATCTATTCGATATTTCTCTCCTTCAATAGCTAAAACAGTATTTGAAAATACCATTTTAGCTTCGAGTAACAATGGCTCCAATTTACTATACCTTGCGGAATAATGGCCGATCATAAGCTTTTTCACATTTGCCCTCGCAGCCACAGTTGCTGCTTGTTTCGTCGTCGAATGGTAGGTTTCTTTGGCCCGGTTCTCCATATCATCCATAAAGGTAGCCTCATGGTACAACAAATCAACCTCCTTTACCTGTTCTATCACCCGCTCATCAAAACAAGTGTCAGAACAATAAGCATAAGAATACATGGGTAAAACTTCAGTGATTTTACGACTCTTATCCTTTTCTCTGAATAAAAAACCTGTACAAGCTATCCGGTGATTTAAAATGATTGTATGCACTGATAATTTTTCATCTTCAAAAATCAAGGTCGGTTTATCATTTTGAAGCGGGTGAAAGATCAAATTATAATGTAATCTTGTCTCTGAATACTTGTACTGTAAGTCAATAATTTCTTTCAACGGAGCAGGGCCATAGAGATGTAAATCGGCTGAACGTCCGAGCAGATGCATACTTGAAAGCAAACCCATTAAACCGTAATAATGATCACCGTGCAGATGACTAATGAGAATATGCCCAATACGCTGAAATTTTATTTTATACCTCCGTAACTGCATCTGAGTGCCTTCTCCGCAATCTATTAAAAAATACCTGTCTGCTATATTCAGGAGTTGCGCACTTGGATTACGTTTTGATGTTGGGGTCGCAGAACTACATCCCAAAATAGTCACTTCAAACTTCTGCATATAAATCGGAGAATTACGCTTAGGTATCCATGTTCTTTGCCAGTTCGGCAAACAGGATCTCTATACTGGCTTTTTGTGAAGTAGCAATATTCAAAATGGTATCCAATTGAGAAATTGCAATTAATTTTTTAACCGGTTCCTGTAACCCTGTCAATACAAAAGCGCCATTTGCATTTTTACAGAGACGGTTAGCAATTAATATTGAACTCAAACCGGAAGAATCACAGTAACGAACTTCACTCATATCAATAATCAGGTATTTAACACCGTCAGCATTCAGGACAACCAACTCCGACTTCAGAGAAGGCGCAACCGTCGTATCTAATTTCTCGCTTTTAAGTGTAATAAGCGTATATTTTTCGTTTTTATCTACCTGGAAACTCATAGGCCAAAGATATGATTTTTTATTGATCTGTTCGTCCTGCAAGTAGAAACAAAACCGCCATCCGGATGGCCACTCCGTTCTCCACCTGGTTAAGAATAATGGATTCTTTGGAATCTGCCACATCACTCGTTATTTCTACCCCTCTGTTGATCGGACCTGGATGCATGATGATAATTTCTTTTTTAAGAGAATCCAGCATTTTTTTACTTACACCATATAACATGGTATATTCCCGTAAGGAGGGAAAGTAATTAATGTCCTGGCGTTCCAGCTGTATCCGAAGCATATTGGCCACATCACACCATTCAAGCGCTCTGCGCAGGTTGTGTTCGACTTTTACACCCAAACTACTGATATACTTCGGAATAAGAGTAGTTGGCCCGCACACCATCACTTCAGCTCCAAGTTTTTGCAGGCAGAATATATTTGACAAAGCCACTCTGGAATGCATAATGTCTCCAACAATAACAACTTTTTTCCCTTTCACTTCTCCCAGCTTCTCCCGTATAGAAAATGCATCCAGCAGGGCTTGCGTTGGATGTTCATGAGCACCATCTCCTGCATTGATAATTTTCGAATTAATATGTCTGGAAAGAAATAATGCGGCACCTGGACTTGGATGACGCATCACCACCATATCTATTTTCATGGCAAGGATATTGTTCACCGTGTCTATTAACGTCTCTCCTTTTTTCAAAGAAGAGCCGGAAGCTGAAAAATTAACTACATCAGCTGACAAACGTTTTTCGGCAAGCTCAAATGATATTTTCGTTCGTGTAGAATTCTCGAAAAACAAGTTCGCTATCGTTGTATCACGTAGAGAAGGTACTTTCTTTATCGGGCGGTTGATCACTTCTTTAAAATTATCCGCAGTGGAAAAAATAAGCTGAATATCTTCCTTCCCAAGATCTTTTATTCCAAGCAAATGTTTCGTACTTAATTTTGTCATTTTTTCTTCGTACAACGTCTTTAGTCATTAATGTTTGGTCTGCAATACTCGGCACTAAGTACTTTGGACTAACTAACTAACTAACTACTATAAATCCACACTCTGTCATGTCCTTCCGTTTCCTTCCAATCCACCTTTACATTTTCGGAAGCCACCGAATCAATCGTTTTTCCAATATATTTTGCCTGGATCGGCAGGTTACGACTCAACCGCCTGTCTATCAGAACAAGCAACTCCACATCATTCGGCCTTCCAAAAGCCAGCATTGCATCAAGACCCGCGCGTATAGTCCTACCAGTGAACAATACATCATCTACAAGAATTACATTCTTATCTTCAATAATAAAATCTATCTGGGTAGCATTTGGTATCAATTCCTTCTTCCGAAAATCGTCCCGGTGAAAAGTGACATCCAATGCACCAACTTCTAAATGTTTCTTATTAAGTATTCTTTCCAGTTCAACGTTTAGTCGCTTCGCCAGAAATACGCCGCGCGGCTGAAGGCCAATTATAACGCTATTCGAAAAATCGTTGTGAATTTCTATTAATTGATAACAGAGCCTGATGATAGTGAGTTCGAAAGCTTTTTTTTCGAGAATCAGTTTAGGCTTCATTCATCAGGGATTTAGCAAATATAATGATTATTTTGTTTCAGTGAAAACCGTTGCCATGCAAAAGATTATTCCGATTTTTGTCAATTATACCGGAGTCCATTTTGCTACACACTGTGTTATTTTCATTAACCTTCAATTATCCGTTAGGATTCCTGCTATTCTGTGTTCTTACGGGAATAATATATGCGGCTATTCTGTATTACGGTGATCAGAAATTTAAAGAATCCCCCACATGGCTTATTTATCTGCTAGCAGGCTTGCGTTTTATAGCAGTTAGTGCAATTGCCTTTCTGCTACTTGCACCCCTTGTTACATCAAGCTCAAAGACTACGGAGAAGCCGATCATCCTGCTTGCCCAGGACAATTCAGAGTCCATCAGAAATACGAAAGATTCAACTTTTTATACAAATGACTATTTAAAACAGTTAAATGAACTTATCGATAAGCTAGGGGACAAATATGAAGTCAGGACCTATTCTTTTGGAGATAAGGTTAATAATCAGTCGACATTTAAATTTAACGAAAAGCAAACTGACATTTCATCTCTGTTCGAAGAATTGGAAAACCGTTACAGTGGCCGGAATATAGGAGCCATTATTCTGGCTTCTGACGGATTATACAATAAGGGCTATAACCCTGAATATACTTCATTCAGCTTCAAGGCGCCGGTTTACACAATCGCCCTCGGAGATACGACAATTAAAAGAGACCTCCTTATCGCTAATATCGTTCACAACCGATTTGCTTACCTGGGAAACAAATTTCCTGTCCAGATCATTGTCAATGCCCGGCAATTGAAAGGTTCCTCTACCCATCTCAGCGTAAATAAAAAAGAAGAGGTGCTTTATACCCGTAATATTGACATCACTAACAATAACTTTAATACCAGCATTACGTTATTACTCGATGCCAAAGAAACAGGGATACAACGTTACCATATTCAACTTTCAAGTGTACCGGGAGAATCAACTAATACCAACAATGAACAGGATTTTTTTATAGATGTACGGGACGCAAGGGAAAAAATAGCATTGGTAGCGAATGCTCCACATCCCGATATTGCCGCTATTAAGGATGCGATCGAAAGCAATCAGAATTACGAGGTTGAAACTTTTTTAGCCGACAACTTTAATCAACCACTCAAAAAATACAGCTTAGTCATTCTTCACCAGGTAAGTACAACAAACAAAATTATTACAACTATAAAAAATGCTGAAATTCCTGTATGGTTCATCGGTCTTCCCCCTCCTGGATTACCCATGGGAGTCAGTATTTCTGCCTTGGGCAATAAAACCAATGATGTGGAAGCTGCATTCCTTCCTTCTTTTCCTCTGTTTACAATAAGTAAAGAATTACGCGATTTCATGCGGAATATGCCTTCGGTCCAATGCCCTTTTGGAACTTACAAAACGGGAGCATCTGCAAATGTTTTGTTATACCAAAAGATCGGTGTGGTAGAAACCCAAAATCCCTTGTTTACATTCAATCCCAACGGAGAAGAAAAAACCGGGCTGTTTATAGGCGACGGATTATGGAAATGGAGGCTACGCGATTATGCGGAACATGCCTCGCACAACTTGTTTAATGAACTGGTAACAAAATCCGTTCAATACTTATCCACAAAAGCAGACAAAAGTTTTTTCAGGATCCTGCACAAAAATGATTTTTATGAAAACGAAACAATTGAGTTTGACGCTGAAGTTTACAATGCAAGTTATGAACTCATCAACGGACCAGATGTCGAATTGACCATCAGCAACAACGCTGATAAAAAATTTCCTTTTACATTCAGCAAAACAAGTAATGCGTATCATCTGAATGCAGGTATGCTACCTGCCGGACAATACAAATTTGAAGCGAAAGTAAAAGTTGGAGACAAACAGTATCGGCAACAAGGAGAATTCAGTATAAGTCCCTTACAAGTGGAAGCTATAAATACAATCGCCGATCATCACTTGCTTTTTAATCTGGCTAAAAAACACGGAGGAAAGATGGTCTACCCTAATGAGTTAGATAAGTTAACGACCTTGCTGCAACAACGGGAGGACATTAAAACCGTAGTTTATACCGAAAAAAAATTAAACGATTTGATTAATTTAAAGAAACTATTTTTTATCCTGCTGGCATTTCTCAGCTTTGAATGGTTCATCCGGAAGCAGTTGGGGGCGTATTGAAAAGAAAGAGCGAATAGCGAAATACTAATTGCCTAAAAGTTTTTCCAGACCTTTCACTTCGTCTCTGAGCCTCGCCGCTTCCATAAAATCCAATTCCTTTGCAGCGGCTTCCATTGATTTACGTGTCCGGTCGATTGCTTTCTTTAATTCTTCTTTGCTCATGAACTGAACCACAGGATCCGCCGCCATATTAAATTCTTCCGGCCCGGTATAAACTTTCACCAATTTACCTTTGGTATTTACGATACTCGTTCCCATCATCGCTGCATGATGTCCTTTTGTGATACTTTTTGGTGTGATACCATTTGCAATATTATAAGCAATCTGTTTCTGCCTTCTTCGTTCCGTTTCATCAATGGTCTTTTTCATGGACACTGTTACCTTATCCCCATACATAATTACCTTACCATTTATATTACGTGCGGCACGACCGACCGTCTGAACCATGGCCCGTTCGGATCTCAAAAAACCTTCTTTGTCCGCATCCAAAATAGCAACCAGCGATACTTCCGGAAGGTCAAGTCCTTCTCGCAATAAATTTATTCCGATCAATACATCAAATATCCCTTTTCGGAAATCGGCCAATATTTCCACACGTTCCAGCGTGTCTATGTCCGAATGTATGTAACGGCAACGGATCCCTATATTCGCCAGATATTTCGCCAATTCCTCAGACATACGCTTTGTCAAAGTTGTGATCAGCGTCCGTTCGTCCCGTTTGGTTGTTTTATCTATTTCCTCCAATAAATCATCTATTTGATTTAAACTTGGCCTGACTTCTATAATTGGGTCCAGCAGGCCAGTAGGACGAATCATTTGTTCTACTACTACACCTTCCGATTTCTGTAATTCATAATCAGCAGGTGTTGCACTTACATAGATAACCTGGTTGATCATTGTTTCAAATTCTTCAAATTTCAAGGGTCTGTTGTCCAGAGCGGCAGGCAAACGAAAGCCATATTCCACCAGGTTTTGTTTTCTGGAACGATCTCCTCCATACATAGCGCGTATTTGAGGCATCGTCACATGGCTCTCATCAATCACCATTAAGTAATCATCTGGAAAATAATCCAATAAACAAAAAGGTCGCTCTCCTTTGCTACGCCCGTCAAAATAACGTGAATAGTTCTCAATGCCAGAACAATAACCCAGTTCCCGGATCATCTCCAGATCATACGAAACCCTGTCTTCCAGGCGTTTTGCTTCCAATGTCTTTCCACATTCTTTAAGAAAGGCAACATGTCCTACCATATCTGCTTGGATCTGGGTAATAGCAACTTGTATAGTCTCGGGTGTTGTTACAAATAAATTAGCCGGGTAAATATTGATAGAATCAAATTTTTCCATGTTTTTCCCGGTAGATAATTCAAATGATTCAATGTCTTCGATTTCATCTCCCCAGAAATAAAATCGGTATCCGAAATCCGCATAAGCGGGATAAACATCAACCGTATCTCCCTTTACCCGGAAACTGCCCCTTGAAAATTCTGTTTCCGTCCTGGAATAAAGGCTATTCACCAACTGATGCAAAAATTTATTTCTGCTGATAAGATCATTCTTTTTTATGTGTATAACACTTTTATTAAACTCTACAGGATTGCCTATTCCGTAGATACAAGACACAGAAGAAACAACAATAATATCCCTCCTCCCCGAAAGCAAAGACGAAGTTGCGCTTAACCTTAGTTTTTCAATCTCGTCATTAATGCTCAAATCTTTCTCTATATACGTGTTACTACTCGGCAAATAAGCTTCCGGCTGGTAATAATCATAATATGAAACGAAATATTCAACCGCATTCTCCGGAAAAAACTGCTTGAACTCGGAATACAACTGCGCTGCCAGTGTCTTGTTATGGCTTAATACCAAAGTAGGCTTCTGCACCTGCTCAATCACATTC
>JABDFG010000063.1 GCA_013286655.1 Bacteroidota bacterium | reverse complement strand
AGTGCCTTTTTAATAGGACTTGGCATATTTTTATTTTTAGTTAAAAACCTGGTAAAAATAACAGAATAATTCATACAAAACAACCTGTCATTTAGATAGAGACTGACAGGTTGTTTTTCAAATGAAACTAAATGGTTATTGACTGGATAAGTGCTATTCCGCAGGACTACCAGTATCCTGCGCTCCGGGATCAACATCCGGCAGAACAGGATTCTCAGGATTTTCTCCTTCAATTGTTATCACGGCCTCTTCTGAATCTACCTTGGTAACTGCAGCAATTTCATCATCATCCCTGAGGTTGATCAAACGAACTCCTTGAGTAGCACGACCCATAACACGCAAATCCGCAACTGCCAGGCGAATGGTGATTCCTGATTTTGTGATAATCATCAGGTCGTTCTTATCCGTCACATCTTTAATGGCGACCAGATTGCCCGTTTTTTCACTTATGTTAAGCGTTTTTACACCTTTACCGCCACGATTGGTAACTCGGTACTCTTCCAATTCGGAACGTTTTCCAAGACCTTTTTCGGAAACGACCAAAACATTGACCGACGGATCTGGCAATGCAATCATTCCGATAACTTCATTGGTATTACCAGCCTCATCGTCCAGGTTCACCCCACGCACTCCGGAAGCATTTCGTCCCATCGGGCGTACTTTCGTTTCATTAAAACGAACGACTTTCCCTTTACTTGTTGCCAGCATGATCTCGCATAGCCCATTGGTCAATCTTACTTCCAGTAAACTGTCACCTTCGTGTATCGTAATTGCATTTATGCCATTTTGACGCGGACGCGAATAGGCTTCCAAAGTAGTTTTCTTAATAGTACCTTTTTTAGTACACATGATAATAAAATTATTGTTGATGTACTCTTCATCACTGAGATTTTTAACGTTGATATAAGCCTTCACTTTATCATCGGGAGGGATATTGATGAGATTCTGTATCGCTCTTCCCTTAGAAGCCTTATTTCCTTCCGGAATTTCATAAGCTCTCAGCCAGAAACAACGACCTTGTTCAGTAAAAAACATCAGATAATTATGGGTGGATGCGACAAACAAATGCTCAAGGAAATCCTCCTCTCGTGTAGCAGTCCCTTTAGAACCTACTCCACCCCGCCCCTGTGTTCTGTATTCCGCAAGAACGGTTCGCTTAATATAACCCATATGAGAAATCGTAATAACAACATCCTCGTCGGCAATCATATCCTCCATCCGGATCTCATCACCGGCAAATACAATATCAGTCCTTCGTTCATCTCCATATTTTTCCTTAATGTCACGTAATTCCTCCTTTATAATTTCCATACGAATTGTTTCATCACCCAATACTTCTTTTAAATGTTTGATCAGTTCCATTAACGTATTGTACTCTTCTTTGATTTTATCCCGCTCTAGTCCGGTAAGCACACGTAACCTCAATTCAAGTATCGCCTTCGCCTGAACTTCAGAAAGACTGAAATTATTCATTAAACCCGCCTGGGCATCGTTTGGCGTAGCTGATTCCCGTATAAGCCTTATAACCTCGTCTAAATGATCCAGCGCGATCAGGTATCCCTGTAAAATATGGGCACGCTTTTCCGCCTGCATCAGGTCGTATTTTGTCCTTCGGATGACCACATCGTGGCGATGATCTACAAAATGAACAATAAGGTCCTTTAAGTTGAGCATTACCGGCCGGCCGGCTACCAGAGCAATGTTATTTACACTAAACGATGATTGTAACTCAGTTTGCTTATAGAGGTTGTTCAATACAACATTCCCGATGGCATCCTTTTTAAGTTCATAAACGATCCTCATTCCATCCCGATCACTTTCGTCCCGTATATCAGAAATCCCTTCCAGTTTTTTGTCATTCACCAGATCAGCTGTTTTTTTGATCATATCAGCCTTATTGATCTGATAAGGTATTTCATTGACAATGATACGCTCACGACCGTTCGCCAATGTTTCTATGTTGGATTTGGCCCGAACAACAATGCGTCCTCTGCCCGTCTCGAAAGCCTCTTTTACACCCGCGTACCCATAAATTGTTCCTCCGGTAGGGAAATCAGGTGCTTTCACATATTGCATCAGTCCGGCAATATCGATGGAATGATTACCGATATAAGCTATTGTCGCGTCGATTACCTCACTCAGATTATGAGGCGGCATATTCGTCGCCATACCAACGGCAATACCGGAAGCTCCGTTTATCAGCAAATTAGGTATTCTGGTAGGAAGTACAGTTGGCTCCGTTAGTGAATCATCAAAATTAGGCCGGAAATCAACTGTATCTTTTTCAATATCCACCAGCATCTCTTCCGCTATCTTCCGCAAACGGGCTTCAGTATAACGCATAGCAGCAGGTGGATCCCCATCTACAGAACCAAAATTTCCCTGCCCATCTATCAATGTATAACGGAGGCTCCAATGCTGGGCCATGCGAACCATGGTATCATAAACAGAGGTATCGCCATGCGGATGATATTTGCCCAGAACTTCCCCCACTATACGGGCCGACTTTTTATAAGGGCGGTTGGACATGACACCTAAGTCAAGCATCCCGTATAATACCCGGCGGTGAACCGGCTTCAGGCCATCCCGAACGTCCGGAAGCGCGCGCGACACAATAACCGACATCGAGTAATCGATGTAGGCTGTTTTCATTTCTTCTTCAATATTGATTTGTATGATCTTTTCTCCGCTCATAGATACTATTTTGTCAGTTATTCCAGTTTAGCACAATTATTGATAAGCCCTTTATGCAAAGGCGTTCGAAGATAAGAAATTGCGCAGGAAAGCCTTCCGCAAGGGACTCGGATTTATCAACAAACCAAACACCTTATTGTTGATAAATAGTACTTATCCAGAAGACCTTAATACAAACCAGTGCTTAGCTTTGAAACATTTCAATGCAGTTTACGTTAAACGATAAAAATACGGTTATGGAAGCAAAATTTTCACCCAGGGTAAGAGATGTGATTACTTTCAGCAGAGAAGAGGCTTTACGGCTTGGACACGACTACATAGGTCCCGAACACTTGATGCTGGGTATCATCCGTGAAGGAGAAGGCCTGGCGATTAAAATACTCAAAAAGCTCAATGTCAATATTGTAGAACTTCGACGGGTTATTGAAGAATTACTCGTTCCCGGAAGCAAGCAGGTGAATAACCTTGCAAATATTCCTTTGGTGAAACAAGCGGAAAAAGCTTTGAAAGTAACCTACTTGGAAGCTAAACTCCACAAAAGCGATCTTATTGGTACAGAGCATTTATTACTCTCTATTTTGAAAGACAATAATAACATTGCCACAAAGGCGCTCAATAAATTTGATGTCAACTATGATTCGGTGAAACAAGAACTGGAAGATAGCGTCATTGACCCCAAGGCTGAGCATCCGGGTACACCTGCAGATGATGAAGGGGACGATGAGGCAGGAGCATTTGGAAGCAGTACCAAAAAAGTTACGGAGTCTAAATCTAAAACGCCGGTATTGGATAATTTCGGTCGTGATCTTACAAAATCAGCTGAAGAAGGAAAGCTTGATCCAATTGTTGGACGGGAAAAGGAAATCGAACGTGTATCCCAGATTTTAAGCCGGAGAAAAAAGAATAATCCGATTCTGATCGGAGAGCCCGGAGTAGGGAAATCAGCTATAGCAGAAGGTCTTGCTTTACGTATCATACAACGTAAAGTATCGCGCGTATTATTTAATAAACGGGTAGTTACCCTGGACCTCGCTTCTCTTGTGGCTGGCACCAAATACCGGGGTCAATTCGAGGAGCGTATGAAGGCAGTTATGAATGAATTGGAAAAATCTCCGGATGTGATCCTTTTCATTGATGAAATACATACCATTGTGGGTGCAGGAGGGGCTTCAGGCTCTTTGGATGCTTCCAATATGTTTAAACCTGCTCTTGCCCGTGGAGAAGTCCAATGCATCGGTGCCACTACCCTTGATGAATACCGCCAGTATATTGAAAAAGACGGAGCCCTGGAAAGACGTTTTCAGAAGGTAATTGTTGAACCCACCACCCCGGAAGAAACCATTCAGATCCTCAATAATATTAAAGGAAAATACGAAGATCATCACAATGTAACTTATACCGATGAAGCCATTAAGGCCTGTGTTACCTTAACCGCCCGTTATATAACCGATCGTCATTTACCGGACAAGGCGATTGATGCACTGGACGAATCTGGCTCCCGGGTACATATCAAGAACATCAATGTCCCTAAAAATGTCCTGGAAATCGAAAAAAAAATAGAAGACATCAAGGACGAAAAGAACAAAGTTGTGCGCAGCCAGAAGTATGAAGAGGCTGCAAAGTTGCGGGATACGGAACGCCAGTTATTGGAACAACTTGAAACGGCTAAAAAAGCCTGGGAAGAGGATACAAAGACTCACCGCGAAACGGTAAGTGAAGATAATGTGGCCGAAGTTGTCTCTATGATGACTGGTATTCCGGTGCAGCGTGTTGCTCAAAACGAAGCCGGAAAGCTGGCAAAAATGGGAGATGAACTAAAAGGCAAAGTAATTGGCCAGGATCATGCAATTGCTAAGATTGTGAAGGCCATTCAGAGAAACCGGGCGGGCCTTAAAGATCCGAACAAGCCTATCGGCTCGTTCATATTTCTTGGCCCTACAGGGGTAGGTAAAACACAATTGGCAAAGATCATATCCAGGTATTTATTCGATAGTGAGGAATCCATGATACGCATTGACATGAGCGAATACATGGAAAAATTTGCCATATCCAGGTTAGTCGGAGCTCCTCCCGGATATGTTGGTTACGAAGAAGGTGGTCAGCTTACTGAAAAAGTTCGCAGACGTCCTTATGCGGTCGTCTTATTGGATGAAATCGAAAAAGCTCATCCGGATGTCTTTAACTTACTGCTGCAAGTACTGGATGATGGCCAATTAACGGACAGCCTGGGCCGCAAGGTCGATTTCAAGAATACTATCGTTATTATGACTTCCAATATAGGATCCAGGCAGTTAAAAGATTTTGGTCAGGGGGTCGGATTCAGCACCGGTGCAAAAAAAGATCAGGCAGATGATAATGCAAAAAATGTAATTGAAGGCGCATTAAAAAAAGCGTTTGCTCCTGAATTTCTGAACCGGGTTGACGATGTGGTCGTTTTTAATTCACTTGGCCGGGCTGATATTCATAAGATCATTGACATTGAACTCGAAAAATTGTACGGGCGAATCAATACGCTTGGTTTTACAATTAAGATGACAGAAGAAGCGAAAGATTATATTGCAGATAAGGGCTTTGATGCTAACTTAGGCGCCCGTCCACTAAAGCGTGCCATACAGAAGTATGTCGAAGATCCGCTGGCGGAAGAAATCATCCAGTCAAACCTTACGGACGGAGATACCATTGAACTGGATTTTGACAAGGAAAAACAGGAGATCCGAATTAAAGTGTCCAAACCTTCCGCCGCAAAACCAAGCAAGAAGAAGAAAGAAGATTAGTTTTAAAATCTATATCCTAACAAAGCCCCCCAATAAGGGGCTTTGTTATTTATTTTTGATACACACATGCACCTTTTCTATACCCCACAGATTACTTCTGATACCTATACGCTTGAAGAAGAAGAATCCAAACATGCCATACGTGTATTGCGTTTAGCTCCAGGTGATTTTATTTACTTGCTGGATGGTGTGGGCGGATTTTATAAAGCCAGAATATGCGATGCAAGTGCAAAAGGCTGCACGGTAAAGATCGTTGAAACACACAAAGAATATGGTAAACGTTCCTTTTATCTGCATATCGCTATCGCTCCCACCAAAAACATAGCCCGGATAGAATGGTTCCTGGAAAAAGCTACTGAGTTGGGTATTGACGAAATTACCGCCTTAAAATGCGAACACTCTGAACGGATTATGATAAAACCCGAACGTCTTCATAAAATAACGGTTTCTGCGATAAAGCAGTCAGTAAAAGCCTATTTGCCAAGATTGAACGAAATGGAAAAATTTAAACCATTTATAAAACAGCCTTTTACAGGACAAAAATTTATTGCACATTGTATTTCCTCTGCCTCAAAGCCACATCTTAAAAATTGTTATACAAAAGGTCAAAATGCATTAATACTAATTGGACCGGAAGGCGATTTTACTCCTGAAGAAGTTGAACTGGCGACACAAAATGGCTTCCGGGAAATAAGTCTTGGTCCTTCACGTTTGCGCACGGAAACAGCAGGACTGGCGGCCTGCCATGTGATTAATATTCTCAATGAGTAAAAATCGAGTTAAACTTTTTCCAATGCAACTCTCAAATCTTCAATCAGCACATCCGCATCTTCCAATCCGATATACAGGCGCACTAAATTCCAGGGCAGGGAATTTTTATCTGTCTTATTCGTACTTGGCAAAGCAACAACAGGGAATATAAGGGATTCGTACCCCCCCCAGGAACAGGCCATCAGAAATCGGGAAAGGCTGTTACAAAAACTCTCTAATTGCGGAGCTTCTTTTGCTCTAATCTTAACAGAAAGCAGGCCTCCACCATCTTTCATCTGTTTTCGGGCGATATCCCTGTGCTTGTAAGTGGATGAAAAAGGATAGATCACTTCTTCAATTTTGGGGTGTTTTTCTAAAAACTCCACGATTTTAGCTGCGCTTTCCGAAGAACGTTTTACACGAAGATCCAGCGTTCTCAGACCACGCAACATCAGCCAGGCATCCTGGGGTGAAATAATCCCCCCTAATGTCATAAATTCCTCTGAAAATAATTTATTCACGCGTTCCCTGGAAGAGCAAATGACTCCTGCTATAATATCACTGTGTCCACCCAGATACTTGCTCGCAGAATGTACAACCATATCAATGCCGAGCTCAAGAGGGCTTTGATTGATAGGTGTCGAGTAACTGTTGTCAATGATTGTTGTAATGCCATGCTTCCTTGCCAACCTGGCAATGGCTTCAATATCCTGTACTTCCAGTGTAAAAGAATTAGGACTTTCCAGGTAAATCAATTTAGTAGTTGGCCGGATTGCTTTTTCAAAACTTGCAGTATTTTCTCCATCAACAATCGTTGAGGTAACTCCATAGGGATTCAAATACTGTGTTAACAATGAATTTGTCCAACCATATGCATTTTTAACACAGATGGCATGATCTCCCGATTTCACAATGGACATGACAGCAGCAGAAATAGCCGCACAACCGCTCGCAAAAATCAAGGCGTCTTCTGCTCCCTCCAGAGCCGCAATTTTTTTCCGGAGTATGGTAACCGTTGGGTTATTCCCCCTGGTATAAAAGGGCACTTCAAATTCTTGTCCCAAAGCGCTGCGCATATCAGCAACCGTCTTAAAACAGAAATTAGAGGTTTGAATAACGGGAGGAGCTATTGCATTGAAATAATTTTCACGATCTTCACCTAAGTGATTCAGTATAAACGAAAGGTCTTTTTTAGCCATCTTCAAAATTAACTATTATTTTAAACATCCTTATGTATGACCATTCAATCTAAATTAGGCCGATTTGATCTTACGATGATCGTTATCAGCCTGGTCATTGGCATTGGCATATTTAAAACACCCAGCATTGTTGCAGAAAAGGCCGGATCTCCACTGATCTTTTATTCCTCCTGGATAATCGGAGGAATCATCAGTGTTTTTGGAGCACTTACTTTCGCTGAAATTGGCTCCCGCTTGCCCGTTGCCGGTGGTTTCTATAAAATATTTTCACATTGCTATCATCCTGCATTTGCATTTATGCTGAACTGGTCTCTGGTGATTATTTATGCTGGCAGTACAGTGGCGGTGGCATTGGTAGGGGCCGAATACATTCAACCCATTTTAATTCCTGCAGCATACCATCAGATCATCTCTCCCAAAATAATTGCTTTTGTTGTTATGACTGTTTTATTCGTTTTAAATTACATTGGAATTAAAATGGGATCAAGGGTTCAAAATATATTGAGTGGAGTAAAGATCACCATGATCCTCTTATTCAGCCTCGTCCTATTCGGAAACCATAGTTCAGATACAGGAACGATTGTCACCCAATCAGGCGGTGATGCATTAAAAGCTATTGGTTTGTGTTTAATATCAGTATTCTTCACCTTTGGAGGATACCAGGCAACAATAAATTTCGGAGCGGACGTAAAAAATCCTCAGCGCAACATTCCGATTTCGATAATTTCGGGTATCGCTATCATACTTACCCTATATTTGTTGATCAATATTGCTTATTGCCAGGTTCTTGGCTTTGAAAATCTGAAAGGGAAAAAGCTACTTGCTTCCGAGCTGGCAAAAGTCTTTTTTGGAGAAGCCGGATATAAAATCACTTCAGCTGTAGTGTTTGTTTCTGTGCTTGGATTTGTGAATTCCATGATGCTATCAAACCCAAGAGTCTATTACGCAATGTCGGAGGATAAAATTCTACCTGCTCTCTTTCAACAGGTAAACAAAAAGACCCAAACCCAGGAGTTTGCGTTGAGTTTCTTTTTTGTGTTAATGATTTTCTCTTTATGGTTATTGGAAGCCTTCGAAAAAATAATGAATTATGTTATGTTTATCGACAGCCTTTCCATGGTATTTGCTGCAGCAACCATTTTTATACTGCGTAAAAGAATGTCAACGATGAATTATTCGGGATTTCGCATGAAACTATTCCCTGTTATTCCTATACTGTTTATCAGTGTATTGCTGTTCGTATGTGTAAATGTATTTATCTCCGATAAAAATGCAGCAGCCATTGGTATCGGAATTCTGATAACTGGGTTTCCACTGTATCACCTGATCCGGGTCTTCACCAAATAAAGGCTATTCCGACACTACTCTTCTATACTGAATTAAATCTTCGGGAATGTTTTCAGTATTCCAATATTTATGAATGACTAATGCAGCACCCAGTGCCGATGCTTGTGAAACTGTTGCCGTAAAAATTTCTTTATCCGGATAGGCTTTCGCAAGCAAATTCATATAAATTGAATTTTTACTAAAACCACCGTCTACAAAAATCTTGTCCACATTTCCTCCCGCTAAAACAAGATTAGTCGATTTTATCTGTTGGGCAACGATATCAGATATTAACCGGTGGTAAGCCTCTTCATAGGAGGCATAGGTTGATAAGTTCCGTTTGGAAAAACCCACTACCTGCTTATCTTCTGTTTCTAATTCCAACAGGATTTCCGTATTGTACCGAATTGTTTTGTAGGCCTGAAAACTCACATTAAAATGTGCTGCTAACCGTTTCACCTGTTCTTCATGCTCCTGGCCTGAAAATAAACGCGCTGCCTTTACAGGCAAACCAAGGTAACTCAGGTAGCAAAGACAATCATTTTTCAATTCATCCTTTGTAAGCACTTTCCGGTTAAAGGGCGCTAAGCTGATGCACCAAGTACCCGTAGAAATAAGCACAAAAGGTTTTTTAACAGAAATAAGGTAAGGAATTAATGCCGCGGAACTGTCGTGTAAACCTATTCCTGCCATACAGACCTTTCCCATCAAAGAAATTTTCACGACACTATCCGAAGGAATAATAGGGGCCAGTTTTTCAACGATTTTTTCACGATAGACCCAGTCCTGGTAATCATTCTTTGAAAAATCCCACAAATTGGTATGACATCCAATACTTGTCATATCTGAACAGATCTTGGCATTTAACAAAAATGCGAGGTACTGAGGCAAGTGTAAAGAACAGTTGATCGCTTTAAAAAAAGTGGGGTTACGGTACTTAAGTCGGTATAAAAGCATTCCTGAATTTAAACTGCCCAACACAGGAGATGCAGCCTTTAAGGATAATTCTGCTTCACCGCCATATTTCCGGTAAAATTCCTTTTTTAAATCCTCCGGGTAAGGTTTTAAGTAATTATAAAGGGGAATGATAACTTTCCCCAGATCATTAATGTGTACAAAACTGGCTCCATATGCAGAAAAATTAATAGCCTTTACCTCAAATCCGGGAGATTGGATCAAACCGGATAAGGAATCAATTATCCAATGGCTAAGGCTATCAATATCTTCACAGGGATCACCGTCCTCATCTTTTATCTCGAGAAATTGTATGGTTTGTTCCCATACAACTTTATACTGTTCATCAAAAAGAAGTAATTTTTTATTTGTTTTCCCGACATCGAAAATGGCTATTACGGGTACCGGCTTCATGTTATAAGCCGGTAGCAGTTGTTTTAAGACCTCTTTTTGTTATCAAACTTTTTCTCATATTTAATTTTCTGAACAAGGCAAGCGGTTGTAACGCACCTCCTGAACGACATCTCGCTTCCGCTACCAAAGACCGGACATCCGTTCGATAAGCCTGTTGAAGGATTTCCTGACACTTGCTCACATCCGTTTCATTTTGTGCAGCAACAAGCGCATTCCGATCAACCAACAATGCCTGAGTATAAGCTATCAGAATGGCTTCAACGGATTGCAGTAGATCTTCCAAAGGATCTTTCACATTATGGGAGGCATCGATCATCCAGCCCAGATCTTTCGCATGATTCATCCCTCTTGTATCCATTCCCTCCACTAATTCATTAAAAATCAGGAATAATTGGTAGGGGTTAATACTGCCTACCGTTAAATCATCATCTCCGTATTTCGAATCATTAAAATGAAAACCACCCAGTTTCCCTTCCATCAATAACAGGGAAACAATCTGTTCAATATTCGCATGAGGTAAATGATGTCCTAAATCCACAAGAGTATATGCCTTCGGACCCAACTTGCTTGCATATAAATAGGATTGGCCCCAATCGCCCACACTCATACTGTAAAAATTGGGTTCAAAAGCTTTGTATTCAATGTACATCTTCCAGTGAGATGGTAAAGCAGTATATATTTCTCTCAGACCGTCCAGCGTATTCTCAAACGCCCTGCGAAAATTAAGTTGGCCCGGAAAGCAAGATCCATCTGCCAGCCATACGGTAAGGGAATCCGAACCAAGTTTTACTCCTTGCTCAATAACGCCTATATTGTGCTCAATGGCCTGCTTCCGTATAATTTTATCGATATGCTGCAATGAACCAAACTTATAGCTATAAACCTGATCCGGCTGATCCTGGAAGGTATTGGAATTAACAGCATCAAAACGCAAACCATAGTGTGCAGCTAATTGCATAATAGCAGCATAATCCTTTGGAATATCCCAGGGAATATGAAGCGAAATAGCACCACTTGCACGGTTAAGTGTATTTAGCAACCCTACATCTTCAATTTTTTCTTCTAAACTTCTGGGCTCGCCGCCGCCTGCAAATCGTCCGAACCGGGTACCACCTGTTCCTAAGGCCCAGCTCGGGATAGCTATTTGGAATTCCTGAAGCAGACGAATTATTTTCTCACAGTCAGGGATCTGAGAAGCCACGAAACGAAAACTGTGCTCATGTTTAACTAGAAGGCTTTTATTGTGTTCATCAATTTCCGTTTTTGTCAGCTGCATGGATACGCAATGAGATTAGGGTAAATAAAACACTTCTTTTAAATGTATGCTTACAGGCGAACGATCCGGATTACTTTCCATGATATCAGACATGTATTTCCACCAACGCTGCATCACAGGAAAATCTGGCAATTTATCCATATTTTCCTGTTTTGCCACTGTTAATGCCCCGAATAATACGTTTGTCTTTTCATCCAGGAAGATCGAGTATTGACTTATTCCGGAATCTTTTAACAAAGAAATTAATTCCGGCCAGATCTGATCGTGTCGCTTCTGATATTCATTCGCGTAACCCGGCCGCAATTTCATTGTAAAAGCCAATCTTGACATACGATTTTTTTCAGGAAAAAATGAAAAATTTATCTCACAAAAGCTGCAGCTATTCCACCATCCACATTTAAAACATTACCCGTAGATTTATGAAGCAGCCCTCCGGTAAATACAAAACAAGCATTGGCAATATCTTCCGGCAAAATGATTTCATTCAGTAAAGTTCGTTTCGCGTAATATGCCGGTAACTCTTCCACCTGTATACCATAGGCTTTTGCTCTCCCTTCCGCCCAGGCACCTCTCCATATTTTGCTGTCAGAAATAACTGCATCCGGGTTAACTATATTCACGCGAATATGGTCTTTGCCTAACTCAGCCGCATTCAGGCGGCTCAGGTGCATTTGCGCAGCCTTGGCTGATCCATACCCGGCATTATTAGGTCCCGAAACCAGAGCGTTCTTACTCACTATATTTAAAACATCCCCTCCTAAATTTTGTTGACGCATAATTTTCACAGCAGCCTGTGTTACCAGAAATTGTCCTTTTACAAGCACATCATACAATAAATTCCAATCCTTTTCAGTATGTTCTTCTATTGGTTTTGAAATCGAAAGTCCAGCACAGTTGACAATGATGTCAACCCCACCAAAAGCAATAGCAGCTGCCCGGAATGACTGTTGAATAGCTTCCTGACTAGTTACATCAACTGAAACACTTATATGCGCATCCTGCCCATATTGCTTTTTAAATTCCTCATCCGATGACGCCAGCATTTGCCCGTCATTGTCACTAACGATAACACAAGCTCCTTCCGCTATGAACTTTTTTGCAATTGCTTTACCAATACCGCCGGCGCCTCCAGTGACAAATGCCACTTTACCAGATAAAACTTTAGCCTTAGGCATACGTTGCAATTTGGCTTCTTCCAGTAACCAATATTCAATATCAAAGGCTTCTTGCTGTGGAAGAGCAGTATATTCCGAAATTGCTTCAGCGCCCCTCATTACATTAATGGCATTTCTATAAAACTCTGAAGCAACCCTGGCTGTCTGTTTATTTTTTGAAAATGTAAACATTCCCACTCCCGGATACAGAATCACCACTGGATTCGGATCTCTCATTAGCGGACTATCCGGATGTTTACATGTATCATAATATTTTTTGTACAAGCTACGGTAATTCTCAAATGCCGGAAGCAATTTATGTTTGATCTGTTGTTCATCTTCCAGGTTTTCTTGCGGAGATAAGGTAAGAACGAGTGGGCTGATTTTTGTCCGGAGAAAATGATCCGGACAACTCGTGCCCATGGGGGCCAGTCTATCCAGATCCTGTGAATTTATAAACTCCAATACGCTTTGATCGTCTGTAAAATGCCCTATCATCCTGGTCTGATCCGAACATAATCCCCTGAGAACCGGGGCAAGATCAGCCGCCTGTTTCAGACGTATTTCTTTAGCAAGACTTTGTAATTTAGCCCCGCCAAAAACAGCACGTTTTTTTCCCGTATTCTGAACAATGTATGCTGAGCAGCGTTCAATCACATCCAATGTATTCAGATAGCTTTCATAAGCCGTATCTCCCCAGGTAAATAATCCATGCGATCCAAGCATAATACCGCGTATACCTGGATTATCCTCCACACATTTCCTAAGTTTTAAACCCAGATCAAAACCTGGACGCTGCCAGTCAAGCCATCCGATCGTTCCTTTGAATAAATCCTGTGTAATTTCTCTTCCATCTTTGGAAGCCGCAATAGCAATAGCAGCATCCGGATGTAAATGATCAATATGCCGGAAAGGCAAAAATCCATGCAAAGGGGTATCAATGGAAGGAGCCTTGGAATTCAGATCAAAAATACAATGATTGAACAAGTCTACCATCTCATCTTCCGCTTCAATTCCCTTATATACTGATTCAAGGCTGCGTAAACGATCGACATATAATGCAGCCAATCCATTTCGCTTAAGTGTTCCGAGATCTCCTCCCGATCCTTTCACCCACATTACCTCTTTTTCCTTATTCGTGAATGGATCTTTTGCAATTGCTTTACAGGAAGTGTTGCCTCCACCAAAATTGGTTAGCCTTAAATCTGCCCCCAAAAGGTTAGAACGATAAATCAACAAGGCCACTTCATCCCCAGCGATACTTGCGGCATACGATTCATCCCATAAATAACTTACGTGCTGATATTTTTTCGCCGACACTATCAAAATACCATTATTTTTCGGGTCACTTCTTCTTCGTTTGAAGAAAGTTTCACAAAATAAATTCCGGGAGTTAAATAAGGAACGATCATGGATTCGGTATAGGTTCCTTCAGGATATGTTCCAAGATTCTTTACAAACTGCACTTGTCCAATCACATTGTAAACCGCTATTTTCGTTTCAGAATTTTTCGACAATCCAAAAGAAACATTCAATGTGTTCCTGGAAGTAGTGGTATACGCTGAAAAAACAGAAACACTGCGGGTTTGCGATTCCACAATGCCGGTTATAGTTGAATAACTTATGGTAATGATAATAACATCCAAACTTACGGTGGGAGTATTAGTAGTTGTATTCTTTACCGACAGACAAACTCCAAAGGAAGAAGAGTCGATATCCTTAGCTGTCAAAGCAAGACCCCAAAAATTAGTATTGCCTGCATAATAAGTATAGGCATTCGTGGTCCCCCAAAATGTACCGGAAGCATTGTTGGAACCGGCAGATGAATATCCATCAAGTGTAAGAGAAACGACAGAATCTTCAACGGTACGAGCAATACCTGACATTCCTTTTACACCAACTGTAATCTCAAGAATGCTCGCACCTGCAGGAATAGTAAATCCATATTTTGTTGCGAACAGCTGATTGGAAAACGATGTTGCCGAAGGAGCCGCAGACAAGGATGCTGTAGCAAATTGACCATCATCACTTTCCGCATTGGTTAAGCTATCCCATTTCGCAGCGAGAGGCGGACATATTGGACATGTAAAACCAGGAGAATAAATATTCTTCGGGCTCTTAGGGCCAGCTATTTGTGTCTGGGCAAAAATCGAAGCAGTAGTCGCAACAAATAGAAGAGTAGTTATTTTACGCATAAGTGAATAATTTTAAATTGGTTTATAGCAGTTTTGCCTGGGACTAAATTAAGTAATAAACTTAAAACCTCCAACACCTGTTGCTAAACCAGCTGATATGTGAACGATGTAAGTTAGTTCAAAAATCATATAACACTTAAGCGGTTTGAAATAATCAATTTTGTTCTATGCAAAACCATCACAAGCCATGAAAACGAAACTACTCCTTTTTATTCTGACAATACTGGTACTTTTTCCCGCAAAGCAAAAAGCACAGTCTTTCACCACGGGTATTTCCCTTGGTGCATCCACAACTTCTGTTAAGATTTCGGACATTGGGAATACCTTTACAAATACAATCAAAGGAAATAACATTACAGGATTTGAAGGAGGATTATTCGAACGACTAAACCTGGGACCTGTTTTTATAAAACCAATGCTGCTGATCAGTTATCAGGGCGGGACCGTCACTTTTTATAACACGGACGGAAGTGTCAACAATTCAAAGTTTGATTATGGAAAAGTAGAAGTTCCGCTTCTCGTTGGCATACGGTTTTTGGGCTTTCTTCGTATTGAGGGAGGACCCGTTTATAATTGGATCTATACAAAACAAT
>JABDFG010000062.1:15408-15485 GCA_013286655.1 Bacteroidota bacterium | reverse complement strand
AACCGGACTTGTTCCTTTCAACAGACGGTTACCTTTCCCTTGGAACGAAAACAAAGCAATTAGGAGTCATACACGAT
>JABDFG010000062.1:0-15398 GCA_013286655.1 Bacteroidota bacterium | reverse complement strand
GTATACCGTCTTTTTGCAGATCAGTCTGCAGCAGTTTTTCGCTTACTGATGTGCAAAAAGACGGTATACTTCTGCTACATTAATCTGTGGAATAATAAATGGATACGATACACGTATGACAAAACTTCTGTTAATTCTGGGGTTCAATCAGTTCTTAATTACATTCATACTTTATCTGAGGTCCAATCTGGCAGGACTTCATTTGTTTAAAACCGATAGCATGATATCGGTTCTGGACAGGCTCCTGATGATCATTATCTGCGCAATTCTCCTTTGGGGACATGTGGGTCATCATCAAATGGATATCATGACCTTTGTTTATACCCAGACCTCCGCCTACTTACTAACTGCCATTATCACTTTTCTGATTGTTCTCCGAAAAACGGATAAGTTCAGGCTTAACTGGAATTGGCCCTTTTCTGTCATGATACTTAAAAAAAGTATTCCTTATGCCATTTTGGTTTTATTAATGACTTTTTTTAATCGCATAGATACCGTTATGCTTTATCACATACTTCCGGGCTCCGAAGAGGCTAACCAATATGGTATTTCAGGGGCTGTTCAGGCCAGTATTTATGCGCAATCGTACCGTTTGCTGGATGCAGTCAATATGTTCGCCTTTCTTTTTTCAGGTTTATTATTACCGATTTTTTCCAGAATGCTGAAATTCAGGGAATCCATTGAACCCCTCGTAAAGCTATCATTCTCCTTATTAATAACGCCGGCAATTGTTATTGGAATAGGTTGTTGTTTTTACAATAAGGAAATAATAGAGACACTTTACAACAAGCATGCCGATCAATCAGCAGAAGTATACCGTCTTTTTGCAGATCAGTCTGCAGCAGTTTTTCGCTTACTGATGTGGTGTTTTATGTGCCAATCAATGTCCTATATCTTTGGCACCCTATTAACGGCCAATCGTAATTTGAAAGAATTGAATTTGTTAGCCGCCGGTTGCATGATTCTTAATATTAGCCTGAATATCCTTCTTATTCCTCATCTTCTGGCTTTTGGATCAGCGATATCAGCACTTGCAACTCAATTTTCGATGGCACTAGCTCAGATACTAATTGTGCAGCGGATTTTCAAGTTTCGAATGAATTACCGCCTGCTTCTTACATTAGCCGTATTTACAATCGGCGTTATTATAATTAACTTCTTCAGTATAAACTACCATTTTGATAGTAAGAAATGGTATCTTAATTTTGGCATGATGGTTATTATATCTACCCTTTTGGCCTTTTTAACCAGGCTAATCAGCATAAAATCAATGTTCCGGCTATTAAAATACGGATAGTGCCATACCTCCGTAGTATTTGCAAAAAATGTTTACTTTTGGGCTCGAACAGATAATAATCCTTATTGTTTTATGGAGAATCAGGAAAAGAACGCAAATAATCTTTTTGACTCAAGCAGTATCCTCATCTATATTTTTAGAAGTCGTAAACACCTTTTAATCGTTGGCTTAATAGCCGCTATCGTTTCTGCTATCGCATCTTATTTTATTGAGTCGAGGTACAAATCCACCGTCATTATGGTCCCGACTACAACGATCTCTATCTCAAGTACACTTGTCAAGGAAGGAAGTGACATTTTGAAATTTGGAGAAGAAAAAGAGGCTGAACAGATGATACAAATATTGAATTCAGACACCATACGTGAACGTATATGTAAAAAATACAATTTGATGAAGCATTATAAGATAAGTGAAAAAGACCCTTATAAAAAGCTTTATCTCCGATTAGAGTTCGACGACCGCATATGGTTTAGTAGGACACCTTCCAGCGCCGTTGAGATTGATGTGTTAGACAAATCTCCCGATACAGCTGCCTGTATTGCCAATGATATAGCCGCACTTGTCGACTCTACAAAAAACAGGTTGCAAAAAGAACGCGCAACACAATATTTTCAAATAATAGAAAATGAATATTTAACAAAAAAACAACTTATTGACAAACTGCAGGATTCCATGCGGGCTTATACTTCCCAGGGTGTTTTTGATTATGAAATCCAGTCCGCTATAATTTATAAACAGTATGCTAAATCCATTGCTAAAAATAACACCAATGGTATGCAGCAATTAGATGCCAAACTTAAACTCGTTGGTCAAAAAGGCTGGGACTACGTTGCCCTACGTGATTATACGCTCCATGAACGCACGGAATTGTTTTCTCTGAAATCAAAATGTGATCTTGCCAAAATAGATGTGGAACACTTTCTTCCTTTTAAATACATGATCAATCCGGCTATAGTTGCAGAAAAACGAACAACTCCCATCCGCTGGCTGGTGGTATTAATATCGACGGTTTCATCCGTAATACTTGCACTGGTTGTTCTTTTAGCTATGGATACCTTTAAAAGAATGAAAATACAATTGTAATTCCGGTATCCGGATTAACTTGGTTAGCAAAGGAAACATAAGACTATTTTATTTAATAAGCTGTATGTTTATTTGTGTCAATGCTTATTATTTGACAAAAAGTATCTACTTCCTGAATTCTTTACCATTACTATTGCTGTTGGTGCTTACAGCTGTATTTGCAATGGATAAGTTATTGCTGATGATTGTTTTTTTCACTCCTTTATCCTTAACGTTAAGCGATTTGTTCAACATCCGTTCAGGCACAGACTTAAGCATGCCCACCGAACCATTTTTATTTGGAATTTTATTACTCTTTGTATTTAAACTTCTGACGGGGTACAGGATCGACTCTAAAGTAATGAAGCATCCGATAACTATTTGCATTCTTATTAATCTCGGTTGGATCCTCATTACTACAATGACAAGCAGTATACCGATAGTTTCTTTCAAATTTTTGATATCCCGTTTATGGTTTGTGGTTCCAGCCTATTTTATTTCTACACAGGTATTCAAAAACAAAAAAAACATAAAGCGATTTATCTGGTTATATATTATACCCCTAACCTGCGTTATATTTTATACGATCTATCAACACTCAAAATTCAATTTCGCAGAACATCCTGCTAATTGGGTTGTTAAACCTTTTTACAATGATCATACCTCTTATGGGGCTATGTTGGCAATGCTTATACCTTCTTTGATTGGATTCCTTTTTATCAAAAGTTATTCTTCTCCTGTTAAAATAGTTGCAGGTCTATTCCTGTTCATCTACGTTGTGGCAATCATATTATCCTATACCCGGGCGGCCTGGGTCAGTCTGGCCGTTGCATTGATAATGATGGTCCTGTTATTATTAAAAGTAAAATTCAAAGTCATCCTGGTAGCAGTTTTTGCCTTCCTCGGCGTGTTTTTTATTTTCCAGGATGAAATAATGATGAAGCTGGAAAAAAACAATCAGGATTCATCCGATAATCTTACCGAACACGTAGAATCCATTTCAAATATTTCAACGGATGCCTCTAATAAAGAAAGGCTGAATCGCTGGAATTGTGCTTTTCGGATGTTCCGGAATAAACCCATAGTAGGATATGGCCCCGGAACCTACAGCTTTAAATATGGATCATTTCAATATGTAAAAGACAGAACCATCATTAGTACAGATCACGGCGATGGGGGTAATGCACACAGCGAATATATCGGACCACTTGCTGAAGGTGGCCTGTTTGGCTTTCTCAGTATTCTTGCAATCGTTTTATTGGTTATGACAACTGGTATGAGATTATATTATACGCTGGAAGACAAAGAATTGAAAACACTCACCTGTGTAATATTACTCGGTTTAATCACCTATTTTGTTCATGGATGCATGAACAATTTCCTGGATACTGACAAGGCCTCCATACCGTTTTGGGGATTTATTGCCATGTTGACGGCTATTGATGTTTACCACAATAAAACAAAAGAGTCTTTACTTGAACCTGCAACTGAATAAGGCGATATCATCTACATAAGGCATTTTACCTTTATGTTCAATTAATTCATGTACAATGCGTTGGTTTAGTTCCCGGGTACCTGCAGAAGAAAAACTGAGCAGCAGATCGTTTAGCATTTTCACCCCGAATTCCTGTCCTTGCTCGTCTTCCAATTCAACTACCCCATCTGTATAACACAAAACAAGATCGTTCGAATTAATCTGAACTACACCTTCTTTGATTGTCATAATCTCATCCAGCATTCCAAGCCCTGTACATCCCAAACGTAATTGCATAACATTACCTCCACTGATTAAAATCGGAGGATTATGCCCTGCATTGATATAATTAAGTGTTTTGGTTTTAATAGTGTAACGCGCTATGAAAAAAGTGATGAATTTTTCCCCTTTGGCATTCGCCATTACTTTTTTATTAAGCTCCCGCACCAGGTCCGTCAAAGACTTGTAAAGAGGAAGCAGCACACGCAGGTTGGCCTGAAAGTTAGACATCAGTAATGCAGCCGCAACGCCTTTACCGGATACATCGCCCATACAAAAGACAACTTCATTTTCATTCAATCGTATAAAATCATAATAATCCCCTCCTACCTGCTGATGTGGAAGATAAACAGCAGACATTTCCATTTTATCGTCATTCGGCAGGGAGCTTGGAAAAAGCATGGATTGCATTTCAGAGGCAAGTTCCAATTCCTTCTTAACGGCAACCTGCAAAATACTTTCTTTCGCAAGTTTTTTGTTTTCGATAGCAACGAAAATAATATTGGCCAATGTCTGAATAAAAGGCAAGTGCTTAATGGCAGGACTTACTGCTACTTTTTCTTCTTCCAGATCTCCTAATAAAATATAAGCCAAAGCATTCGTTTTATGAAAAACCGGAACAACAATTTCAAACGAATTATTTAATGCTTCCGAAGAAAACTGGATGGTTGTAATTTCGGTTATGTTTAATAAATATTTCTTTACGTCGATCTGATTAAACTCACTTCCAACACCATATTTCAGTGTGCAGTTCCAGTTTTCACCATCATTGGAAAAAAGCACAAGCTTACCGATATTCAATTCACTTCTTAAAAAATCTTCGAAAATTTTAAGTAACCCTTCTTTAGAAAGATTATTATTAATGGCTTTCGTTACTTCCAAAAGCAAGTTTAATTTCAGATCCTTATACTTAACTGATAATAAGCGCGACGAAGGTTTTTTGCTCATGTAAATTATAGTTATTTATCCTTCTCTTCTGACCGGTTGAGTTTAGCTATTATTTCAGGGATCTTCTTCAGCATCACCAATTCCCTCATCTTTTCACGCGCTTCAGAAGCAGGACTTCCAAAATAAGTCGTGCCACCTTTAACTGAGCCGGAGAGACCCGATTGTCCTAATACTACGGCTCCCTTTCCAATGACAATATTGCTTGGTACACCTACTTGTCCCCAAAGCGTAACCCCATCTTCGATGGTAACAACTCCGGCAATACCCACATGTGCCGCAAACAGGCACATTTCACCGATAACTGTATCGTGTCCTACCTGAACGTGATTGTCTATTTTTGTCCCCTTTCCTATAACCGTATCTGCCGAAACGCCCCGATCGATAGTGCACAAAGCTCCGATTTCGACATCATCCTGTATGATAACCCGGCCACAGGACAACATCTTATCGAATTTATCCGGGCGCTTCTTATAATAAAAGGCATCCGCTCCAATAATACTGCCAGCATGTATGGTCACATTATTTCCGATTATACAATCATTGTAGACAACAACGTTAGGATGAATCAAACAATTTTCTCCGATCGTAACATTATTACCTAAATATACTCCAGGCAGTATCGCCGTACCTTTCCCGATCCTGGCTGAATCACTGATCTGTTTATAAGAATATGCATTGGGTTTAAAATGAGCTACGAGTTTATTGTAATCCCTGAATGGATCATTTGAAATCAGTAAAGCTTTGCCGGCCGGGCAATCCACATCTTTATTAATGAGAATGGTCGTCGCCTTTGATTTCAGAGCCTTTTCATAATATTTAGGGTGGTCGACAAATACGAGATCGCCTTCTTCGACCCGGTGAATTTCATTGAGACCAGTTATCAGATGACCGGGTGACCCAATAAACTTCGCATGGAGTAAGGAAGCAATATCTTCTAATTTACACAAGACAGATAGTTTCATTTTTTCAAATTAAAAACATTCATTTTACATGGATAATACTTCCAACATTTTCAGCAGTTCCGAATCAAGTTTTTGCATATGTTTTGCCGATTTTTTCAATGCGGTATAAGCAACTTCTTTATTCACAATACCTACCATTATTCCTTGCTGGGATTTTAGCAGCGCAAGGACAGCTTCATAGCCTAAGCGGCTGGCATTCACACGATCCATACAACTCGGAGTTCCACCCCGCTGAATGTGACCAAGGATTGTAACACGTGCATCATATCCTTTTACTTTCTCCGTCACTTTTCTTGCTATTTCAAATGCTCCACCTGCTTCATCCCCTTCCGCAATAATAATGATTTTAGAATTTTTCTTCCGTTTGGCATTTTTAAGCTTATCAATCAGTCGTTCAATATTCACCGGCGCTTCCGGCATCAGGATAGCTTCAGCACCCACGGCTATACCGCAGCGTAATGCAATCAATCCGGCATCCCTGCCCATTACTTCAACAAAAAACAAACGATCGTGTGATTCGGCAGTATCACGTATTTTGTCGACAGCCGCTACGACCGTATTGATAGCCGTATCATAACCAATGGTCATATCAGTCCCCACCATATCGTTATCAATGGTCCCCGGAACCCCTATTACCGGAAAATTATACTTACTGTTCAGCTGTTCCGCCCCCCTGAATGTTCCATCACCACCAATTGTTATTAAACCATCAATTTTATTCTTTACCAGGTTTTCATAGGCCCGTGCCATTCCTTCTTCTGTCATAAAACGAAGACTTCTGGACGTTTTTAAAATAGTGCCTCCACGTTGAATAATGTTGGCAACGGAAGATGCGTTCAATTTAACAAACTCTTCATTAATCAAACCTTCATAACCATGCAGGATTCCGGTGACTTCTAACCCATGATAGATCCCAGCTCTGACAACAGCACGTATAGCAGCATTCATTCCGGGCGCATCTCCTCCCGAAGTCAGGAGGGCAATATGTAACATGCGTTTTTTCATGCACCAAATTTAAAAATCCGAAGAACCAGAATTATTTTTTATAAATCAAACAACCCTTTATTAAGTGCTTTCAAAGCTTCATTTTTATGAATTGTATTTATCAGCAGCGAAATATTGTTCTTGCTTCCACCATAGGATATCATTCGGATGGGGACCTGTTTCATAGCTTCAAATATTTTTACAGCATATCCGGTTTTATCTGCCAGAAAATCACCTACAATACATATAATCGTTTGCTTATGTTCCACAGAAACCGTCCCGAAGGTCCCGATCTCTTCAATAATCGCATCCAGATTCTTCAACGTGTCAATTGTCAACGAAACAGCTACTTCCGACGTACTGATCATGTCGATAGGAGTTTTGTAACGCTCAAACACCTCAAATACACTACGTAAAAAACCATACGCCATTAACATTCGGGTAGAAACAATATTGATAGCAATAATACCATCCTTCGCAGCAACAGCTTTAATATTGTCACCCGAAGACTTATCGGAAATGACTGTTCCTTTGGCTTCCGGTTGTAGCGTATTTAGTAAACGGACGGGAATATTTCGCAGACGCGCAGGATTGACACAGGTAGGATGCAATACTTTTGCCCCAAAATACGCCAGTTCAGCCGCTTCATCAAAGGACAATTCTGCAACAGGTTTTGTTTTTTCCACAATACGTGGATCATTATTGTGCATACCATCAATATCCGTCCAGATCTGTACTTCATCTGAAAACAGGGCGGCCCCGATGAGTGTTGCACTGTAATCACTTCCACCCCTTTGCAGATTGGATATTGCTCCGGAAGCGTTACGGCAAATATATCCTTGTGTGATAAAGAGATTTTTTTGCGTCAGCCCCGCTATTATTTTCCGGAGATGTTCTTCAATGTAAAGCAAATCCGGTTCATCGTTATCATCCGTTCGCATAAAATCAAGAGCTGGAAGTAAAACCGAATCTACTCCATTCTCCTCCAAAAAATAATGAAACAAAGCAGTAGATATCAATTCACCTTGTGCGAGTATCGCATGTTCTTCATTGAAAGCGAATGAATGAATGTCAAAAGACCGGAGGTAATCAAAATGTTTCTTGATCAGTTCCTTACCTAGAAGCCCGCCTTTTTCGGTCTTATAAAGATCCGCGACCACCACTTCATACCTGATATTCAATTCATTAATCAGTGTGTTAACCGTAACGGAATCCTTTTGATAGAAAGCCCTTGCTATTTCAACCAAACAATTCGTTGTGCCCGACATAGCAGAAAGAACTACGATTTTAGGTATGCCATCACTGATCAGATGGCTCACTTTTTTCATTCGTTCTGCAGAACCAACCGATGTTCCTCCAAATTTAAGTACACGCATAGCACGATTAAATAGTTGGGTTAAAAGTACCTATTTGCAAATAAAAAAACTATTATAAATACCGTTCATCCTTCAATTCCTGCCATTTAAAAAGAAAATGCTGCCACAGAAAAGAACAAAGGAATAAAAAGCGCATTTCTATTTACTATTGTTCTGACTAAAACCAATATAATTTTGCATTCCATATATATTTGTTTAATTTCAGGCCCCAAAAATAATTGAATATTTTATATTATTTAAATACACTTACAAAGCAGTTATTGTTCGTTCTGGAAAGACGGTAAAGCATTTACAAACACGACAAGAAAATGAAAATGAAGTGAATAAACACACGTTCTTGAACCCACCAGTAAAAATATAAAATGGAGTGAAAAATTCCATGTGACAAAAGAAACCAAAATAAATACACATGAAAAAATTAAGTACAATTTTAGGGGTTCTACTACTTATAGCCAGTGTTAGTTTTAATTCCTGCAAAAAGAACGATACAACTCCGGCTGTAACTCCGGTTGTTGTTTCACCCGCTATGGCACATAATAACAGCCCTGTTGAAATTGGACATGCACTTAAGTTATATGCTGATACGGTTAAAGGGGCCAGTTATTCCTGGACCGGGCCAAATTCATTTAGAAGTTCTTCTCAAAATCCCGTTATTCTTAGCTTCAGTAAAGCTTATGATGGAGATTATACGGTTACAACAATTATAAATGGTGTAGCAAGCGCAGCTTATCATACCTACGTCACAGATATGGAAATTACCGCTTCGAGTGACAGCTCCCAAATAACAACAAGTATATTTACGACTGGGAATACAATGGATTTAACCGCATCCAACATCCTGGATTATAAAAATCAGGTAATCGGTGCTATCTATAAATGGACTGGCCCGAATAGCTTTACCAGTAGCCTTCAAAATCCCACAATTGGTGGCAAAGTTCCGTTGACAATGGCTGCAGCAGGAACGTACAGTGTTATCGCCATTATTAATGGCGGGAATGATACCAGCAAGCCGGCAACCGTAACGGTTACGATACGACCAGCGGCTCCAAAATTAACCGCTACAAGTGCAACCGTCGGAGGAACGCTCAACCTCAAAGCCACACCCGTAACTGGTATTCTGGCATCCGATACACTTTACAGATGGACAGGCCCAAATGGATTTACCTCCAAAGTACAAAATCCAACTATTCCTAATATTACAAGGGCTTATACAGGAACATATACCTGTTATACGATAAATAATGCGAAAGATTCTATCAGAAGTATTACAGCCAGTATTTACGTAAACATTAACTTTTCGCAAAATGGATGTAACGGGCTAAAATATGTATTCGACAAAAGTGGAACATTTTACCTCGTTACAACTATTGGTAATCAATGCTGGATGCAATCAGATTTAAATGATGTACATACAAATTACACGAATACCTATTTTACCTGGGCCGGAGCCGCTGGCCCTGCCGGTGTCGCTCCCCAACAAGGTACTTGTCCTGTAGGTTGGCATTTGCCGAATGATAGCATGTTTAACAGTCTGATTCAAAATGTGGGTTCTGGTAATATAACCGGATTTCAAAGTCCTGCCGGATTTGCGGCTACTTTCATAAACAAGATGGGAGCTTATTGGAGTGTGACGGGTAGTAATGGTTCAAATGCAGATTACCTGAATCTGGACCAAATGGGCAACCTGATAAGTATTAAGTTCAGAAGCCAGTCGGACAGTATCCAGGTCAGGTGTTTGAAAGATTAATCGATAAAAATGCCTTACCCTAAAGTAACCGGAATACTTTTTTTCCTTTGGTTTTCAGTTGAATTATTTGCTCAAACAGCCAGCATACGCGGTTTTATCTATACTAAAGAAGACGGAGAACCTTCTATCTTCACACTTGTTTACTTGAAAGGTACTTCTTATGGAGTATCTTCTGATGTAAACGGCTATTATTCTATTTCAAAGATCCCTCCCGGCAATTATACACTCATGGCAACTGCGATTGGTTACGATACCATTAAAGAAAACATAAGTGTTAAAACAAATGATATTATAACAAAAAAGATATACCTTATTAAATCAAATCTTCAGCTTAAGACCGTAGAAGTATCGGCAGAGGCGGAAGCTAAAAAATCAGATGCAAGAGTCTCCGTATATACGATTACACCCAAAGATATAAACAGAATCCCGGCGGTCGGCGGACAACCAGATATTGCACAATATCTGCAGCTGATACCTGGAGTTGTTTTCACGGGTGATCAGGGGGGACAATTATATATCCGGGGAGGTTCCCCTGTTGAGAATAAAGTATTATTGGATGGGATGATCATTTATAACCCTTTTCATTCCATTGGGCTTTTCTCCGTTTTTGACATGGATATTATCAGAAATGCGAGCGTATATACGGGAGGTTTTGGCGCACAATATGGTGGACGTCTTTCCTCCATCATGGATTTTACAACCCGGGATGGGAACAAAAAACGATACAGCGGCAAAGTATCCCTTAGTCCTTTCGTTGGAAGCCTGCTTTTAGAAGGGCCTATTTTCAAAGCCAAAACGGAAGAAGGAGCCGATGGTTCATTCATATTATCAGCTAAAACGTCTTATCTTCCAACAACTTCCAAGCTTTTTTATTCCTATGTAAACCCGAATGGTTTGCCTTTCAGTTTCAATGATATATACGGAAAAGCAGTCTTTAGTGCAGGCAATGGCAGCAAATTAAACCTCTTTGGATTTCATTACGATGATCATGTAAATTATCCGAATGTTGCTGATTTCAATTGGAATGAAAATGGCTTCGGAGGAAACTTCGTTGTTGTTCCAAACGGTTCACCTGTTCTGATACAGGGAAATTTTGCCTATTCCAATTATGACATTGGCCTGACCACTCAGAATAGCCCGAATCCAAGTAGCAGCAATATCGGCGGTTTTAATATGGGCACGAATCTAACCTATTACCTCAGTAGAAAAAACACATTAACCTATGGAATTGAAGTAGTTAACTATTCTACGAATTTCGACTTTTATAATGCTGTCAACAGGGAAATAACTCAACAGGATAACTCAACCGAACTAGGCACGTATGTAAGTTATAAATTTCTTTCAAAAAACGAAAAACTACTGATCGAACCAAGCTTTCGGGTACAATATTATGCCACTCTGCAAGCAATATCACCGGAACCACGCCTTGATATAAAATACAATTTCACGGACAGAATCCGGTTTAAATTTGCCGGAGGCTGGTATTCTCAAAATCTGGTCAGCGCAACATCCGAATTGGATGTAGTAAACCTCTTTTATGGCTATCTATCAAGCCCTGATAACCTGCAGAGCACTTTTACTAACCAAAATGGAACAGTTACCGATGTCACTTCCCGCTTACAAAAGGCAAATCATATCATTTTTGGTTTTGAATTTGACTTAATGAAACACCTGGATATGAATATTGAAGCATACCGGAAAAACTATACGCAACTTATTGTCATTAATCCTTTGAAAATTTACGATGATAATTCCAATCCGGATAACGAAGCCCAACCTGATTACCTCAAAAAAGATTTTTTGGTTGAAACAGGTATGGCACAAGGTGTTGACCTTACATTGAAATATGATTACAAACGTTTTTATTTTTGGCTTACATACTCTTTGGCATACGTGAATGTCTGGGATGGAATGGAACTATATTTCCCCTCTTATGACAGAAGAAATACCATTAACCTGGTAGGATCCTATACTTTTGGAAAAGATCTTAACTGGGAGGTGAATGCCCGCTGGACCTTTGGCTCAGGTTTCCCCTTCACTCCGACTGCGGGATATTATGAACAACTCAACTTTGCCAACAATATAAATACAAATTATACTGCCACTAACGGGATTTTAGGCATTTTATACGGAGACATCAACTCCGCCCGGTTACCAACTTATCATCGGCTGGACATTAGCATAAAACGAAAATTCGAGCTGACAGAACATAGCAGACTTGAGCTATCTGCAGGTGCAACGAATGTTTATGACAGGGACAATATCTTTTATTACGACCGGATAACTAACCTCCGTGTTAATCAACTTCCAATTCTACCAAGCATAAGCGCCAGCCTTACTTTCTAGTTTCTTGGCAAATCTGCAGTGTACATTTGAGCCAGAAAAGTGGCCTGGTAAAACCGAAAAGATGCATAAGCAAATTATGAGATAATTTTCAAAAGCTCTAAACCAAAATATACTCCTGAAATTTATACTGGATAAAACTTAAACGGTTCCTAAATATTCCTTACTTTTGCAGAACCTCATTAAACATTTTGTTATGTCCGGCTCCACCAAATATATTTTTGTTACAGGTGGTGTGACTTCTTCACTTGGAAAAGGTATCATATCGGCCTCCCTTGCTAAACTACTGCAGGCACGTGGACATTCTGTAACCATCCAAAAACTGGATCCCTATATTAACGTTGACCCCGGAACACTCAATCCCTATGAACATGGAGAATGTTTTGTAACCGATGACGGAGCTGAAACAGACCTTGATCTTGGACATTATGAGCGTTTTTTAAATACTCCAACTTCACAGGCAAACAACGTTACTACCGGAAAAATATATCAGACAGTTATTGAAAAAGAAAGGCGAGGTGATTTTTTAGGTAAAACGGTTCAGGTGATTCCTCACATTACGGATGAGATTAAAGCGTGTATACGGGCTCTCGGAAAAACCGGAAAATACGAAATTGTCATTACAGAGATTGGAGGCACAGTAGGTGATATCGAGTCTCTGCCCTATATTGAGGCTATTCGTCAGATGAAATGGGAATTAGGTAAAGATTGTATTTCCGTCCACCTCACACTCCTGCCCTATTTATCAACTACGGGTGAACTGAAAACTAAACCTACTCAGCATTCAGTTAAATTAATGCTCGAATATGGTGTACAACCAGACATTCTGGTCTGCAGAGCCGAACATAAAATAGGCAAAGAGCTAAAAAACAAGATTGCGTTGTTCTGCAACGTGGAAGCCCGTGCGGTTATTGAGTCGGTTGATGCAACCAGTATTTATGAAGTTCCCTTGCTCATGGAGGACGAAAAACTGGACCTCGTAGTTCTTGAGAAACTCCACCTTTCCATTTCGGATAAACCTAAATTGGAAAGCTGGAAAAGCTTTCTGACCACCCTCAAATCTCCCAAAACGGAAATTAGGATTGGTCTTGTTGGCAAGTATATTGAATTGAAAGATTCCTACAAATCGATAGCGGAATCATTCATTCATGCGGGCGTAGCAAACAACTGTAAAGTGAAAGTGGAATGGATCCATTCGGAAACCATTAACGAAGAAAATGTAAGTTCGAAACTAAGTGGGCTTTCCGGCGTATTGGTTGCCCCAGGTTTTGGCAACAGAGGAATCGAGGGAAAAATCAGTGCAATAAAATTTGCACGTGAGAATAAAATTCCTTTTTTAGGCATTTGTCTGGGTATGCAATGCGCTGTTATTGAATTTGCCCGGAATGTAATGGGGTTAAAAGGTGCCCATTCAACTGAAATGAATCCCGAAACAGCTCATCCTGTCATCGATCTGCTGGAGGCGCAAAAAAAAGTAACAAACAAAGGCGGCACGATGCGTCTGGGAGCATATCCCTGCAAAGTAATAGAGGGGACTAAAGTTTTTGATACGTATAAAAAATCAACTATTTCTGAGCGTCATCGGCATCGTTATGAATTCAACAATGAGTACCTGGGTGATTTTGAGAAGGCCGGCATGATTGCCAGTGGCATTAATCCCAATGGAGGATTAGTTGAAATTGTTGAACTGAAAGATCACCCTTGGTTTGTCGGCGTTCAATTCCACCCTGAATATAAAAGCACCGTAGAAAACCCTCATCCGCTTTTTGTAAATTTTGTGAAGGCTGCAGTTATAGTAGCTTCTTTGGTGCTTTAATTCTAAAATTAACCTATTTTTAAAAGACGCAATGGATAAAAATTCGATTACAGGACTGGTACTTATTACACTGATCATGCTCGGCTGGATGTTTTTCAGCAAACCTTCCAAAGAAGAGATCGCACACCAACGAAGAATACATGACTCTATTGAATTAGCTATAAAACAAGAAGAAATTAAACAAAAAATGTCCGTAAAGGGGCAAACTCAGGAAAACAAACTTAAGCAAAACCTGAATTCCGATTCAATTCATACAACTCGCTCTGACTCCACTACATACATACAGACGCAGCAGCAATATGGTATATTTTCAGATGCTACCCGTGGTGTCAAAAAAGAAATGACCATCGAGAATGAATTTCTAAAAGCCACCATATCTACGCTTGGAGGAAAGATCAGCACAGTCCTGCTTAAAAACTACAAAACATTTGACGGCAAACCCTTGATTTTATTTACGGAAGATTCCACTTCACAGACACTGGAATTCATTACGGCAAATGCTCATCTTTTTTCAACCGGTAATTTATACTTCAGCCCTCTCGGTGAATCTGTTAATGTAAGTAGCAAAGATTCTTCCAGCCTGGCTTTTCGCTTGTATACGAATGACAAGTCCAAATATATTGAATACCTGTATAGCCTGAAAGGCTATGATCACATGCTGCATTACAAAGTAAATATGGTAGGTATGAATGATGTTATCGCAAGCAATACTTCTGACATCAATTTAAAATGGAGCATGACAACTCCTTCCCTCGAAAGAGATGCAACAACCCAGCGTAACGCTTCCACCATTTATTTTAAATACCTGGACGATGAAGTTGACAATCTTAATCCGCGTAAGGATGCAAAAAAATCGCTGGAAGCAAAAATAAAATGGATCGGATTCAAACAACAGTTTTTTTCCTCCATCCTTATCGCCGACAAAGGCTTTGAAAAACCCACGGATATTGAAACGTTGAGTGATCCTGCTTCTGCAACTGCCGTAAAAACATTTACCGCTAATCTGAGTATTCCTTTCAATCACCAGGCCAGTGAAAGCTTTGATATGCAATTCTATTTTGGTCCGAACCATTACAGCACACTTAAAAATTATGGTCTTGATCTGGAAAA
>JABDFG010000061.1 GCA_013286655.1 Bacteroidota bacterium | reverse complement strand
TGAAAGGCTTTCATATATTCTTCATACGTGGTAGCCCCAAAACGGCTGATCTTGATATATCCCGTTCGTGCATTAACCATGTAGGCTGCATCTACACTGAATATTGGAATCTCTCCTCTTGTGATGGCAAAATCGATCGGCTTTTTTGTACTGTTGCGTTTAATACTGATGTTTACTTTCGTACCTTTTTCTCCGCGTAATTTTTCGATTACTTGCTGATTTGTAATTTTCACTCCGGCTTCGTTTTTCCCTTCAATTTTTACGATCTGATCGCCCGCTTGTATCCCCAGGGCTTCTGAAGGGCCGCCCGAAATAGCGGCAATTACGCGAATGGTGTCCTTGATGATGCTAAACTCAATACCGATGCCTCCAAAATTACCTTGCAAAGGTTCATTCATAGCTTTGGCTTCTTTTGCCGTAACATACGAAGAATGAGGATCCAGGTTCTGAAGCAGATCATTGAGTGCCTTGTCTTCGAGCTGGGTTTGGTTAACGGTATCAACATACCTCCTTTGAATGTAGTCCAGCAGATTTTCTATCTTCCCGTCACTTTTTGTTCCTTTTGTTTCACTGTTGTGGCGATTTTTTAGAAAGCTGTAATGATAACCGATGTAGATGCCTGCTGTGAGTAACAAAGCAAATACGAGCGGCAGGTAACTATATTTTTTGATGGACTGCATTTTGTTTTTTTCGTTCGTAATGGATGACTTCAACACCGAATTTTTTCAGAAAATCAACGCCTTCATCGGCGGTGATGCCTTTGTACTGAGCATATGAGTCCAGGAAATATACTTTTTTAATTCCAAGCGAGTAGAGCACTTTGGCACAGGCAATACAGGGAGACAGTGTTACATAGATCGTAGCTCCTTCCAATGACATCCGGTTTTTGGCAGCATAGAGGATCGCATTTTGTTCGGCATGAAGCGCTAATGAACAACTCCCTTTGCTGTCACGGGGACAACCTGTCTGGGGCCATTCTTCGTCACAATTATGTGTTCCGGCCGGAGGACCGTTGTATCCAAGTGAAATGATACGGGTATCCTTTGTGAGGACTGCTCCTACCTTGAGTTTCACACAATGGGAGCGCAAGGAAAGACTTTGCGCCAGATCCATATAAATATCTTCAAAACGGGGTTTTTCCATGCGAAATGTAAGGGTAGGTAAAATTAAGGTAATTTCAGGTACTTGTCCATTGTTTAACGATAATTTTCCTGTAAGTTAGGTGTTCCTATTTTTTTAACCCGCTGATGAAATAGACATATTACCGCAAGTATACAAACCGATATGAATATATGGCGTATTCCATATGACAAAAGAAATCAAAACATGTACAAATGAAAAGTTTATTTTTTTATTTAGTTGCATTTATTTTTATACAGAATAACATTGCTCAAAATCTTGGTTCGTATACGGATTATATGGGCCGGTTTATGATATTTGACAATGGAAATACTACTTCCGTAGAATCTATGCCGGTGAAATCGGTGCAGGTTGGCGGAAATGCTGTTGTCTATGCGGACAACAGTGATAATTTCAAGGCCTATTACCAGGGTAAGATCTATGATTTGGCTGATTTTACGCCCTCTCTCTGCGTAGCTACGGATAACCTCGTGGTTTATTCGAGCAATAAAATTGTTTCCGTTTTTGACAATGGTAATGTGATTAATCTGCCTGGCTGGGCATCCAGTTATGTGGCGGGGGATAGCATCGTAGGTTTTTATGACTCGAACAGCAGCTACTATAAAGTATATTATGGAGGTTCAACGGATCCTTTGCCCGATGTGGTCGATGGCAATTCGATCGCCAGCTTTAAGGCAGGAGATAATATACTTGCGTACCTGAACGCGGATGGTTTTTTCAAGGCTTATTTTCACAACCAGGTTTACGATCTGGGAACAAGCCATGTTTCGAGCTATCAATTGGGATCCAGTATTGTGGCATATATGGATGAGTATAATATGGCATTTAAAATTTTTTACAATGGGAACATCAGTACGCTGGAGTCCGTTGCTCCTAAATCTTATAAGGCGGGAGACCAGGTTGTGGCGTATGTGGATAATGGCGGCAGTTTTAAAATTTTTTACAAAGGGGATGTGACAACCATTGGGTCTTTTGAACCGGACTTTTATGCTGTTGAAGATAATGTTGTTGCCTTTGGCACCGAAAATGTAAGTTTTAATGTTTTTTACAAAGGGAAAATTTATCAGTTGGAAACAAATACGCCTACTTCCTACCAATTGGATTTTAACTCAGTGGCGTATGTGGACAAATATGGATACCTTAAAATATTTACGGATGGACAAACTACGCAGGCTTCTGATATTAAAATTTCAAAATTTAAGCTGACGAAAAACGTGCTGATGTTTAAAACCGGATTGAATGATTTCCATTTTTTTCTTAATGGGAAGGCGTATTAATCCGAATAGGTATATTTGTTCTATGTTAACTTTTTAAAATCTTCCTGTCTATGATGCATCGCCGTGAATTTATCAACAAGTCCGCCCTGCTGGTTGGCTCTTTTTCTTTTCTGAAATTTTCCGATCCGCTTTTCGCCGCTGCTTTAACTGACAAGGTGCAAAGGATCAGTCACCTGACTCCCGAGGAAAGTGCAGCAGATGAAGATTTCTGGGCCTGGATCCGGGAAGCGTACACGGTTTCTGCAAATATCATTAACCTTAATAATGGAGGGGTCAGTCCGCAGCCTAAAGTGGTGCAGGATGCGCACATACGGAATTACCAGTTATGCAATGAGGCTCCTTCTTATTATATGTGGCGGATTCTTGATCAGGGCAGGGAGCCCCTTCGTGCAAAGCTGGCGGAACTGGCTGGTTGCAGTGCAGAGGAGATTGCTATTAACCGGAATTCTACAGAAGGATTAAATACCGTGATATTCGGGCTCGATCTGAAAGCGGGCGATGAAGTGGTTTTGAATAAATACGATTATCCGAATATGGTAAATGCCTGGAAGCAACGGGAGAAGCGGGAAGGTATAAAGTTAGTCTGGGTTGACCTGAACTTGCCTGCTGAGAATGACCAGGAAATCGTTTCGCTTTATTCAAAGGCAATTACTTCTAAAACAAAGATTGTCCACATCACTCATATTATCAACTGGACCGGACAAATTATGCCTGTCAGAGCAATTGCAGATGTGGCGCATGCCAAAGGCTGTGAAGTGATTGTGGATGGAGCGCATACCTTTGCTCACCTGGACTATAAGATACCGGATCTGGATTGCGATTATTATGCTACGTCCCTTCATAAATGGCTTTGTGCTCCGTTCGGTAGTGGCATGTTGTTCATTAAAAAAGAAAAGATCAAAAAAGTATGGGCCTTGCTGTCTGCTTACGAGCCGGATAGTGAAAACATTCACAAATTTGAGATGCTGGGCACGCGTTCGTTCGCTTCAGAAATGGCGATTGGAAATGCAATTGAGTTCCACAAAATGATCGGGATTAAACGCAAGGAGGCGCGTTTGCGTTTCCTGAAAAATTATTGGGTCGATAAGGTGAAACACCTGCCGAATGTGAAGTTTAATACTTCTCTTTTGCCGGCGTTTTCTGCTGCATTGTGTAGTTTTTCAGTTACGGGCTGGAAAGCAAGTGAACTGGAAACTAAACTCTTCGAAAGCAAGAAAATTCATACGACAGCCATTCCGCTTGAAAAAATCGGTGGGGTTCGTATCACTCCTCAGGTATATACTACGCTTCCTGAATTGGACAGATTGGTGGAAGGCATTAAAGAGATTGCGGCCATGAGTGGTCCTCCGGAAGAGAAGCCAGCAGAGAAGCCCAAATACTGACGCTGCGGCAGGCTGAGCGCCACTGCTTAATGTTGTTCCTGCGGGTCTCCTTTGTTTTGGATGATCTGTATGAAGCCTTTCAGGACACGGGGTACAATTCCTTCGTAGTGTATTTCGTTAACAACGCAAACGTAGAAATAGGTTCCATCTGTCACCGGTTGTTTGCTGGTCATGTTTTGGCCATCCCAATGGATGTCAGGATCCGAAGTTCTAAAAACCAATACTCCCCAACGGTCGTATACCTGCAAATCAATGTCTTTGACAAATTTATACGGAAAGGGTTTAAAGTAATCGTTTTCTCCGTCCCCATTGGGTGAAAACACGTTGGGTAAGGAGTAAACAGGACAATTGTCTACACAGATCCGATTACTGTATACGCTTTCATTTCCAAAGGAATCTATTGCAGTCACTGCGTAACATCCCGCGACGGAAATTAAACTGTCGGCAATATAGGTGGTGTCCTGTGTTTGATAAGGTTGAATGGGTTTTCTGTTTTTTGTATCGTATAGGATATGTAAGGGTTGATCTTCGAATGGGGTAAAGTAAACTCTATAGGCTGTTACATCGTGTGTCCCGCAGTTCATGTTGTCTGGATCCGTCCATACCAGGGAATCAACATATTTCGTACAGTTTGCAGTAACATTTAGCACGGGTGGACAGGGGGCCTGCTTGTCTTGTGGCGCTGCACATTTGGTTTCGGAGTGGTTGATTAATGGCCGGGGAATGGAGGTGTCGGAATAAGCCCCTATGCTTTTGACCAGATAACAATAGGAGTGGGTATTCACCAGGTTGGAATCGGAATAGGTCTGTAGGGAAGTATGTCCGATTGGATCGTAGAGTTGTGTTACCGAATTCTGCCGGTAAATAACGTAATTGGTATTGATCCAGGGAACTTGTTCCTGCCAGGATAGGTTCAGGATATTACCCGGCAGGGCAGGGCTGATTGACAGAAAAACAGAGGAGGCGTTGTCGGTTGAGCCAATTATAAGGCTGTCTCCGTTTGCATAGAAGTCAATGCGATAATTGTAGGGAGTCCCGGCTGTATTGAGCAGGGTGTCTAAGTAAGAGGTATCCTTCGCAAGGTATGCAAAGTAGGGACTGGAGAAAGTAGTTATTATTTTCCCCGGAAGACCGAAGCCTGAATCACGTAACAAGGTGTATTGATAAGGACCGTGGTATTTGGTAGTGTCCAGATCGGCCGAATCTGCCAATGGTTTGATCCACCGGATCCGTATTTGTCCTGATTTGCTGTCTGTTTGTATGACATCCACATTGGTAATGATCGGAACATCTCTGACAAGGTGCGCACAGGATTGTGTGGAAGCATAACTTTGGGATCCATCGGGATAAACTGCCACTATAATGTAGGAATAATCTACACCTCGGACCAAACCGATGCCCTTGTTAGTGTCTGTGAAATGGTTCGAATTGGTAGAGTCCAGATAGGTATAACCTGAAACAGGAGGTACTCCGGTCTGGCAAGGAGCATGTTGCCAGTTTGCACAGGTATCTTTCCGGTAGATATTATAATAAGGGTCGTTTTGCCTAAACATGCAGGAACTTGGAGTCCAGGTAATGTTCATACTGGATCCGGAGGGTACGGCCTTGACGTTTTGTACCGGAGGTGCTACTACGGAGATATTGATCGTTTTATAACTTGCTAAAGGAATGGCTGGTAAGTTGCCATGGTTAATGTCCTGATTGATCGCTTTAAAGGTGACCAGGTAGGGTTGTTCGCGGATATGAGAACATTCCGTATTCCAGCTAAATGTTGATTTGGCTGTTTGATAGGTATAACCCGAATTTGGGAAAATGGCTGAATCTTTAACGAAAACACTCAAAGGACCGCCGACTCCACTTAAATCAACATTATCATTAGTGGCATAAGCGGTAACAGGAAAAGAAAGTTTGGTGCCGGCCACGACACAGGTATCGTTTAATGGCAAAAACACGGGCGGAGTATTATTGCAGTCATAGATGTCGATCTGCATGTCCAGTTCCACTTCCCCGACCAGAAAGCCTTGATTCCATTCCTCCACAATCATTGCTATGTTATATTCGCTTATCAGCGGAGGAATATGTTGCAGAACCGTCGGGGGTGCTACTTTACACCATTCAAAATCTCCATTATAAGGGCTTAGTGAATAGGTTCCTCCCGCTGTAACAGGTGGATTAGACCATCCGGGAATATTTTCACCAATGCCTCCTGGCCCACCGGATTCCAGACAGGGAACCAATTTATAAGCCAGGCTATCTCCGTCCGGACTGTAGGCTCCCGGGTTATAATAAAAACATTGGTTGAGGCAGCCGTTGTCAATGGGTGGGTTCAGGAGTACCGGGGAATCATGATGACCCGTTCCTAAACTCGGGTCGATAACCAACATGCAACGGATAAAAAAGTCAATATCCACCGAGTTTGGAATATTGTCAATGTTTGAATTGCGGTTAGGATTACTCATCGTTATCCAGTAAGTACCCGGCCCGTTATACGTATGGGAACAGGTATAGACATTTAATTTTGTGGTATTGGGAACGATTACAACGCCTTGTCCTAAGGGATAACACTGGGAGCTGGGATCAACGCCGTTAATACGATTAGCTACCATAGTATCTCCATCCCCAAAATGAAGGACCAATTGACAAAAATCAACAGTGGACTGAAGAGGGTTAATATTGGTATAGGTGGTGATTGTAAAGTTATAGGTGTTGCCTCCGGCCCAGGTATAGGAAATATACCCGGCTCTGTTGTGTGTTGCTTTGCACAGATCGGCGAAGACCAGAAAAAATAAAATGTATATCAGTACTCTCTTCAAAGTGCATAAACTTTTAGTTCGAAAATCAGAAGTTTAAACGTTTAACTAATCACTTTTAAACTTGCTAACTTTAAACTGATTTAAGGTTCCAAAGCTGCTTCGAATATATCAATATTCTCAATAAATTGAACGGACCGCTTGATATATTCATGGGCCGGTTCCGGAAGTCCTATGGTCGTGTCTTGTAATAGTTTGGTATTGTCAAATACTTGTCCTAATTCAATGAAACTCAGATAAGGATCCAGTCCGCCCAGGAGTATTCGCAAATCTCCTGCGTCTTTCATTTCCCGGTTCCAATAGCTTAAATACTCGGTATAATTTTTAAGTGTATTGTTTGCATGGAGTTTGTTTCTTGACCACAGCTTCACTTCCCGTGTCATTTCGCGTTCTATAAAATTAAATCTGGGTTTATCCGGAAAATAACTTTCGATGGCATGTGTCAGTTTTGACAAAGTTGTTGCCGACTGTTCACCGGCTGAAATATGGTAAACTCCATGTTTTCTTTTTGCGAATAACAGCTGGATGATTGCATTGGATGCATAATCTACCGGAATCACGTCCAGCTGAGCGTTTGAGTTGACCGGAACCAGCCGCAAAAAATTGATGGAAGCCAGGGCCCACATGATCACGTAAGAACGCGGCACCCATTGACGGCTGTCGCCCATAATGATGGATGGTCTTACAATCAGTATTTTTTCCGAAGGCAGGTATTCGCCGATCATTAACTCGCCCATCATTTTGGTATGGGTATATTTTACCAGATGGTTTGCCTTCAAATCGGGTGATTCTTCTTCCTGAATAAGCCGGTTGGTAATTTCCTTTCCGCAAATGGTGGCGGTACCGACATATAAAAAAGTCTGAAGTTTTTGTAAGGTCCGGGCCCATTTCAGGATGCTTGCAAGGCCCTGGATATTTACCTTTTCTACGATGTTGTCGTAAATCGGAGAAAAGGACGTATTGGCTGCTGCATGCACGATCACGTGAATATCAGCTAACCTTTTATCCGCGGATAACCTCAGGCTGAGCTCTGTTTCCGTAAGATCACCAAGAACCGGGATTATTTTGTCCAGGTTCAACTGATCATTGTGAAAGTTAAAAATATGATGTAGTCGCTTTGCAGCATTTTCTTCTGATTCGGCACGTATCAGGCAATAAATCTTATTAATATCCTTTCTTTTGGATAACTCAATCAATAATTCACCGCCTAAGAAACCAGTTGTTCCCGTTATAAAAATGTTCGTCATCATCTAATCATAAAGTTCTAAACCCAAAATCCCGGCGATAATAAATAAAATTGAAATTATTTTTGTGCTGCTTACGGGTTCTTTAAACCATATCATGCCGATAGCTGCGATAAGGGCTGTACCTAAACCGGCCCAGATTGCATAGGCAATGCTTACCTCCATTTTTTTTAATACCAATACCAATAAACCCAGACTCAGGCCGTAAAATATAAACACAAATACAGAGGGGAGCCATTTTGAGAATCCATCCGCAAATTTCATGCAAATTGTTCCCAGTACTTCGAATATAATCCCCAGGGACAAATATAACCAATAGGCGCGCATACGATAGTATAAGTTAAATTACGTATTTTTCCATTACGGCTATCGAAATATTTGTGCGCTTCATTAAACCTTCATGTTAGAGGATAAAATCAGTATCGTAATCCCGGTTTATAATTCGGAGGATTGCTTATTCCAGTTGAACTCGGAGATAGAAAGGGCACTTGCGGTTTTCCGGGATTATGAGCTAATTCTGGTCAATGACAAAAGCACGGATAACAGCTGGGGAAAGATCAGCGATATATGCTCTCTCAATGAGAAGGCGACAGGAATAAATCTTATAAAAAATGCCGGACAGGATCATGCATTACTGAAAGGACTTCGTCGGGCTTCCGGTTCTTATATCGTGGTCATGGACGATGATTTACAGCATTCTCCGGCTGATATTGTTCAATTGTATATGGAATGCAAAAAAGGCTTTGACATATGTTATGCACGGTTTCCCGTAAAAAAACAAAGTGTCTGGAAGAATTTCGGGAGCTGGCTGAACGGGAAATTAGCAGAAGAACTACTGAATAAACCGGGCGAAATTTACTTATCACCCTTTAAAATAATTAAAAAAACGGTTGTAGATGAGGTGCTCTGTTTTCCGACCCTGTTTCCCTATCTGGATGCTATATTGCTGAGAATCACTTCCAGCCTCTGTCAGGTCGAAATCACACATCATCCCCGTTATAAGGGGAAAGGGAATTATACGTTTATAAAGTCCTTATTTGTTTTTGTCAGACATCTGTTGACCGGGTTGAAAAAGATACAAAAAAATAAGTAAATTCGGATATGTTTTCACTATTTCCGCGGCTCTTCTCTTTTCTCCTTTTATTTTTATGTCTGAATGTTCTGGCTCAGGATTCAGAGGATGATCCTGTTGCTAAAAAGAAAAGCAAGAAAGGTTTTCAGTTCGGAATTTCCCTTGGGACTTATTTTGCTAATTCGTATACGGCTGCTCTTTACAATGGCTATGGTTTTGATGCCAACGGAAATAAGAATACCACATTCGCCAGCAGCGCTATGAACGAAAAAATAAATACGGAATATGGGGGAAAAAATGGCCAGCCGGACAGGATTGCAGCTGCTTTGAATGTACAGCCGGGGACCTGGAGTTTCGATGCAACAGATATGCCGGGAAAACTCCGGTACAATATCGCTTTGATGCTGGGGGTACAGTCTCGCTACTTTCTTAATGACCGGGATGCTCTTTTATTAAACGTAAATGCTACTCAATTAACGGTGAGCGGAGATTTTACCATTGGATTTAATAATACAGTAATTAAAGCATCTGTTCCTGACAGCCTGCAGTTTCAAACATTTCCCATCGTGGGTCAGGAGGAACGTCTGGTGATCCAGCCCGGTTTTCAACACCTGTTTGGAGACAATGATCAATTTAATTTTTTTGTGGAAGGCGGACCGATCGTTACCATGGCAAAGTTTCAGATGAATGAGATTATCATCAATAGCCTGACGATTGATTTAAGAACGTATTATAATAGTCAGGGATTTGTTACACAGCAAGCCAGGAATATGACCGGGGTCGGATATGGTGCATTTGCCGGTCTGGGATTAAATCTGCAGGCGAATGATAAGTATGTTATTCAATTGGTTTATAATCCTTCTTATGAGCGTATTAACATTGGTCTTACCCCTCCTCTTACCTTCCAGCAAGCTCTGCTTTTAAGGGTTTGTTATCGTCTTTCGAATTAATTTTAGCGTAAGAATGGTCATCAAAAATCTAAAAAAGGTTTTGGGGACCACCGGTTTATTGCATACTTTAGCCGGCAATAAAAAAATAAGAAACGATTTAAAATTCTCGCTATGCGGATAAAAGGGCTATTGTTTGTTTTGATTATTTCGATGGGGGGTGCTGCATCAGCTCAGATTAAAACACGAAGTTACCTGATCGATCCCAGACGGGATCCGAGAGAACATAATGTTGATTTTAAACACCTGAGGTTGGAGGTATCATTCAATCCGGCAGATGGATTGGTGAAAGGGAAAGTAACGCATCGCTTTTCTCCTCTGCAACAAAGGGTTGATTCTATTGTACTTGATGCAATTAATATCCGGGTGAAGGAAATCCTTCTGGATGGTAAGCCCGTGAAATATAAGAATGACAGTTCCTACATCACTGTTTTCCCCTCGGTGGCTCTTACTGTAGGAACTACGGATAGTATGGTGATTACGTATGAAGCGAATCCTCTGAAAGGTTTGTATTTTATTGGTTGGAATGACCCGAACAATATGAGCCGGAAACAGATCTGGAGCCAGGGACAGGGAACCGATAATCGTTGCTGGATACCTATGTATGATGAAATGAACGATAAGCTGATATCCGAACTGATTGTAAAATTTGACAAAGAGTATAAAGTTATCTCCAATGGAACTTTTCTGGGTAGCAAGGACAATAAGGATGGGACTCTTACCTGGCATTATTCAATGACGCATCCGCATGCTCCCTATCTGATCATGTTGGGTATCGGAAAGTATGATATCAAGGAAACAAAATCCAAATCGGGTGTACCTATGCATCTGTATTATTATCCGGAATGGAAGGATCGGGTGGAACCTACTTATAAGTATGCTGAACAGATGGTCGATTTTTATGAAAAAGAAATTGGGGTGCCTTATGGATGGGAAAGTTATTCGCAAATTCCCGTACAGGATTATATGTTTGGAGCAATGGAAAATACCACAGCGACGGTATTCGGAGATTTTTATTTTGTGGATGCCAGAAGTTACCTGGACAGGTTTTATGTTGGAGTAGATGCGCATGAGTTGGCACATCAGTGGTTTGGTGACCTTATTACCGCAAACAGTGATGCGCATCATTGGTTGCAGGAAAGCTTTGCCACCTATTATGATCAGCTTTTCGAACGGGAATTTTTTGGAGAAGAGACCTTTGACTGGTATAGAAGGAGTGCTGAGAATCAGGCCTTAGATGAGTCGAAGAAGAATAATTTTCCAATTGCCCACAGTGAAGCGGGGGCTGTGCGCCATTATCCCAAAGGGGCTTTTGTACTGAACATGCTTAAATATGTCTGCGGAGATAGAGAAACGTATAACAGGGCTATTAAGTATTACCTGCAAAAACACAAATATGAAAATGTGGATTCACAGGATCTGCTAAGGGCTTTTGAGGAAACATCCGGACTTTCCCTGGACTGGTTCTGGGAAGAATGGGTATATAAAGGGGGAGAGCCTAATTACAATGTTATGTATCAGGAATCGAACAATGCGTCGCAGTTTTTAGTAACGCAAGTTCAGGATCTTACGGCTATCACCGGCTTACCCGCACAAGGCGCTCAATCCATGATGGCTACCAATGACCCCTTTGTTTCTGAAACGCACAGTGAAAACAGACCTCTGGGAGTTTATAAAATGCCGATCTGGTTTGAAGTACATTATACGGATGGTACGGTGAGCAAGAGACAGGTCATGATTGAAAAGCAGTCGGACCTCATTTCTATACCTAATCCCGATCATAAAAAAACAGATTATGTTCTGTTTGATCCCGGCAATAACGTGTTGAAGACGGTTTCTTTTAACAAACCTTTTGAAATGCTGGAAGCTCAGGCTCTGAAGGCACCACAGATGCTTGACCGATACGATGCTGTGCTGGCGATGAAATCCATTCCTCTGGATAAAAAGAGAGCGGTGTTGATCAAAGCATTTAACAAAGAAACGTTTCATGCTGTGAAGGAAGAAGTTATTGCTCAGCTTGTTGCGGATAATAATCCGGAAAGTGTGGATTTGCTTAAAAAAGCACTCCGGGACAAAGATGTGTTGGTACGTAAAGCTGCTCTGAAAGAACTTCATGAGACAACGCCTGCATTTTTGTCAGAAATGGAGCCTTTATTAAAGGATTCTTCTTATGATGTGATAGCTGCTGCGTTAGAAAAATTATGTTATTATAATCCTTCAAAAACGACCCAATACCTGGATGCGTCTAAAAATACAGAAGGAACAATGGGGAGAAATGTGATCACCAAATGGCTTGAAATAGCGTACAGCAATACGGGAGACAAACAATACGCAGATAGGTTAATCGCTTATTCCAGTGACTCTTATGAATTCCGCACCCGTACCAATGCGATGACTGCCCTGAAGCGTTGCAATTATTTTGATGTGAAACTGGTTGAAAACTGCATCAACGCAATCCTCAGCAGTAATACACGTTTAAGCGGACCGGCTGCTGAAACGCTGAGCTATTTTGCAGGGCAGGATAAATACAAAAAAGGCATAAGCGATTATATCAGTTCCAAAACCTGGACCAGTTGGCAGAAGAAAAAGCTGGATGCTTTTAGTGCTAAATGAAGTATATTAAGTTTTACGAATTTGCAATTAACTGGCTCCACGCTAAGCTTAATAAACGCCAGTTTCTGATTTTTTCCAGCATGCTGGTGGGTCTTACAGCAGGTTTGGCTGCCATCATTCTCAAAACGCTGGTTCATTATATTCATCAGGCGATTACCTATGATTATCATGTAAAGTACCAGTATTACCTGTACATATTTTTTCCACTCATCGGGCTTTTACTATGTGTGTTCTTTGTTCAGCGCTTCCTTCATGGGAAGCTGGGGAGAGGCACAGCGAATATCCTTCATGCGATTATCAAAAAGTCGGCGATTCTTCCGAAAGATCAGATGTTTTCCCATATTATCAGCAGTGCACTTACGGTTGGTTTTGGTGGTTCAGCAGGTCTGGAGTCACCTATGGTTACTACAGGCTCCGCCATTGGGTCCAATTACGCAAGAACGTATCATTTAAATTATAAAGACCGGGTTCTGCTTCTTGCCAGCGGGGCTGCGGCCGGTATAGCGGCCGCCTTCGACTCACCTATTGCCGGGGTGTTGTTTGCCCTGGAGGTGATTTTGGCGGATGTGAGTATTTCTGCTTTCATACCACTTATCATTGCTGCCGCAATTGGGGCCTTGTGCTCGAAAATCATCCTCCAGGAAGGGATACTTCTTACGTTTCATTATCTCCAGCCTTTCAATTATCATTATGTTCCGTTCTACGCACTTTTGGGTGCTCTTTCGGGTTTGGTCTCTGTATATTATGTACGCGCGTTTACAAGGATCGAGGAATTATTTAAACCGGAGAAAAGTAAGGTATATTCCAAAGCGATTGTTGGAGGTTGTGTGCTTGGTCTGCTGATTCTTTTATTCCCTTCCATGTTTGGAGAGGGTTACAGCAGTATCAAGGCCTTATCCGAAATGAAGGCGGATTCTTTGCTCAATAATAGTTTGTTTTCCGGGTACAGTTCGAATGAGTGGTTTGTGCTTTTCTTTATCGGGGTAGTCATGATGTTGAAAGTGGTAGCTACCTCGGTTACGATCAGCAGCGGAGGTAATGGGGGAAATTTTGCGCCTTCTCTTTTTGTCGGGGCTTACCTGGGTTATTTCTTTTCCCGTCTGATAAGTATGTTGGGGATAACTAAACTTCCGGAAGGTAATTTTACAATTGTTGCCATGTCCGGAATTTTATCCGGAATCTTTCATGCCCCTTTAACTGCGATATTCCTGATTGTCGAAATTACCGGGGGGTATGATTTAATGATTCCTTTGATGATCGTTTCTGCAATTAGTTATACTGTGGTAAAATACTTCGAACCGTATTCCATGGATGCGAAAAAACTGGTGAAGAAGGGACATGTGCTTTCCTATAATAAGGATAAAAGTATTCTTTCCTCTCTGAAAATATCCTCAATCATTGAAACGGATTTTCATAAGATTGCTCCGGATGCTACGCTTGGTCAGCTGGTGGAGGTAGTTGCCCATTCTTCCAGAAATATTTTTCCGGTAGTGGATGCTGAAAATTGCCTCGTAGGTGTTATTTTCCTCGATACGATTCGGGAGGTAATGTTCAAGCGGGACCTGTATGATTCTGTTCTGGTAAAGGAACTGATGCGGAAGCCGGCGGAAACGGTTTCCCCGAACGAGGCCATGCAATCGGTTATGAAAAAATTTGATGAAACGGGAGCCTGGAATTTTCCGGTAATCGACCAGGGTCAATACGTTGGTTTTATCTCCAAATCCAGTATTTTCAGCAAGTACAGGAAGGTGCTGATTAAGAGTAATATTTCTTAGAAATTATTCAGCAGGTATTCTGAGAAAGCAAATAGCTTGGATTCTTCTAACTTTCTGCCGATCAGTTGTAATCCGAACGGAAGTCCGTTACTATGTTTACCCATAGGAAGGGATATGGCAGGGAGTCCAGTAATATTGGCTTGTACGGTGAAAATGTCTTCCAGGTACATTTTAATGGGGTCCGCACTATTTTCTCCGAATTTAAAGGCGGTGCCCGGGGTGGTGGGCAGTAAAATAAAGTCGTAATTGCTTAAAATTTCGAGGGTCTTATTCTGAAGAAAACGTCTCACTTTCTGACCTTTCGCATAATAGGCGTCATAATAACCGGAACTGAGCACAAAGGTTCCAAGCATGATTCTTCGCTGTACTTCTTTTCCAAAACCTTCACTGCGTGTTTTACGGAAGGTGGATTCCATATCCGTTGCGTTTTTGCTCCGGTATCCGAAATTCAGGCCCTGGTAACGTGCCAGGTTGGAGGACGCTTCAGCAGTCGTCAGCACATAATATACGGGAACTAAATAATCCAGAAAGGGGAAGCGAACGGGTTCAACGGTATGTCCGGCTTTTTTTAATTGTTCAATTACTCCTTTGGTCCGCTTTTTAATTTCAGGGTCAAGTCCTTCTTTTTCCAGACAGTCTTCCAGATAGGCCACTTTTATTTTGGATACGTCCTGTTTTAATTCTCGGGAGTAGGGGGGAACTTCTTTATCTGAAAGGGTGCTGTCAAATTCGTCTTTTCCCGCGATTACCTCCATTATCAAGGCGGCATCTTCTATTTTTTTAGTGATGGGTCCTATCTGGTCAAAGGAAGAGGCATAGGCAATTGCACCATAGCGAGATACCCTTCCGTAAGTGGGTTTAACACCTACCAGTCCGCAAAATGAGGCGGGCTGGCGTATAGATCCTCCTGTATCTGTGCCCAATGTTGCCAGGCAGAGCTCAGCTGCAACAGCGGCAGTTGCTCCTCCCGATGATCCTCCCGGAACACGGGTAGTATCCAGGGGATTTAACACATTGCCGTATGCCGAATTTTCGTTCGAACTGCCCATAGCAAATTCGTCACAGTTACAACGACCAATGATCAGGGCATCTTCTTTCAGCAGTCGCTCGACAACAGTCGCATTGTAAATGGAGGTAAAGCCTTCCAGTATTTTGGAGGAAGCGGAGACTTTGTGATCCTTGTAGCAGATATTGTCTTTCAGGCCGATAACCATGCCGGCCAGTTTTCCGGCTGTCCCGCTTTTTAGTTTAGCGTCCAGCATTTCTGCCTTTTGCAAAACTTCCGGTGCGAAAACTTCCAGAAAGATGTTCAGGTGTTTGCTTTGCTCTATGCGATCCAAATAGGCTTGTACAAGTGCCTTAACGCTTAGATTACCGGCCTTCAGATCGGATTGAATTTCAGAAAAGGAAGAATAGGATCTCAAGCCTTCTTCTCAGGAGTATTGTT
>JABDFG010000060.1 GCA_013286655.1 Bacteroidota bacterium | reverse complement strand
AATGGAGGCTGTATTTCTCCCTATGATCATGCCATACAGAAGTACAGTCAAAAAATTGGATGGGATTGGAGGCTTCTGGCAGCCATGATTTATCAGGAATCTCACTTTAATTCGGATGCCCAATCATGGGCAGGCGCTTATGGGTTAATGCAGCTTATACCTGCTACCTCCAAACGTTTTGGCATAGATAGTCTTATTGCATCACCTGTTCAGAACATTGAAGCAGGAACCAATTTCTTAATTCACCTGAATAATTACTGGAAGGATTTTATTTCAGACTCTGCAGAACGGATAAAGTTTGTTCTGGCATCTTATAATGTCGGCCTTGGCCATGTGATTGATGCACGTAATCTAGCCGTTAAATACGACAAAAACCCGAATTTATGGGAAAATAACGTGGATTTTTACCTGCTAAACAAGTCAAAACCCATGTATTATAACGACGATGTGGTCAGATACGGCTACTGCCGCGGGGAAGAGCCCTATAACTATGTAAAACAAATATTAAACAGATTGGAACATTATCGCAATGTGATACGTATACAAGAAGAAACCATCAATACATTGGGCTATGAACAGGGAACAAATACAAGAAGTACTCAAATGGCTAAACGATCAGATTGAGTACGCCAACGAATCAATTCTCGACGCTCATCAATCCCGTAACTATGGAAGAGAGTCACAGTATGAAGGCGTAAGGGATGCCTTTATGAGATGTCTGAACAGACTCAAACAAGACGATTGATATTCAATTTTTAAGAGCGTACAAGTTTTTGAGCGCAAGCGCCATGGTTTTTCCAATAACAGCAGGCGATTCAACCACCTGAACACCACAGGCCCGCATAATTTTCATTTTGGCGGCAGCAGTATCATCTGCCCCTCCTACAATTGCTCCGGCATGACCCATCGTCCGCCCCGCAGGAGCTGTTTGTCCTGCAATAAAACCGACAACAGGTTTTGTTCCGTTCTGTTTTATCCAATTGGCAGCTTCCGCCTCCATTGGTCCGCCAATTTCACCTATCATTACGATACCTTCTGTTTCCGGATCATTCATTAATAATTCGACCGCTTCCCTGGTGGAAGTTCCAATGATAGGGTCTCCGCCTATTCCGATAGCCGTTGTTATTCCCAGGCCAGCTTTTACAACCTGATCGGCTGCTTCGTATGTCAATGTTCCGGATTTGGAAACAATTCCAATCGTACCTTTTTTAAAAATAAAGCCCGGCATAATACCAACTTTAGCTTCCCCCGCAGTAATAATGCCCGGACAATTAGGTCCGATCAGGCGACAATTCCGGTTCTTAAGGTATTCTTTTGCTGCGATCATATCCCGCGTGGGAATTCCTTCCGTGATACAAACAATGACTTTGATCCCTGCTTCAGCAGCTTCCATAATGGCATCTGCTGCAAAGGAGGGAGGAACAAATATAATGGACACATCAGCGCCGGCTGTTTTAACAGCCTGCTCCACGGTATTGAATACGGGTTTGTCAAGATGCCGGGAACCTCCCTTACCAGGAGTAACGCCACCAACAACATTTGTCCCATATTCAATCATTTGTGTGGCGTGAAAAGTGCCTTCTGTACCGGTGAACCCCTGTACGATTACCCTTGAACTCTTATTAACCAGTACGCTCATGTGTCTTAGGAATAAAATTTATAATATCTGCGAAGGTAAAAAAAATTGTTGTTATATTTAAGGAGGTTATTAACCTAACACGTATCAGATACGACCCCTTAAATAACGATACAATAGTGGCTTTAGCTACTCCGGATGGAGTGGGGGCCATCGGAATAATCCGGGTATCTGGGGAAAATGCTTTTTCGATCTGCAGTAAATTTTTTTACAAAAAGAACGGCGAGTCAATAGACATAGCTAAACTAAAAACGCACACGATTCACTTTGGGCTGGTCAAAGAAGGAGACGTTGTGCTGGATGAAATACTACTAAGCGTATTTTTGGCCCCCAATTCCTATACTGCGGAAAACACAGTAGAACTATCTTGCCATGGTTCCCGGTTCATTCAACAACAGCTGATGCAATTGCTGATCCGGTACGGTGCCCGTTTGGCAGAAGCCGGTGAATTTACCTTCCGGGCATTTTTTAATAAAAGGCTTGATCTGGCTCAGGCAGAAGCAGTTGCTGATCTGATCGCCTCTACTTCTGCCACATCTCACCAGGTAGCTATGCAACAAATGCGGGGAGGTTTTTCAGGTAAAATAAAAATATTGCGTGAGAATCTTGTAAATTTTGCTTCTCTTATAGAACTTGAGCTGGACTTTAGTGAAGAAGACGTCGAATTTGCAGATCGCAACGATCTGAAGCAGCTAATACTTTCCATTCAAAAAGTAATCCATCGTCTTGTTAATTCCTTTGAACTTGGTAATGTTATAAAGAATGGCATTCCGGTCGCTATTGTTGGTAAACCCAATGCGGGGAAGTCTACTTTACTGAACGCATTACTGGAAGAAGACAGAGCCATCGTGTCAGAAATCCCTGGCACCACCCGGGATACCATTGAAGATGAAATCAGTATCGATGGTATACTCTTTCGTTTTATTGATACAGCCGGTATTCGCCCAAGTTCTGATTTGATCGAACAAATAGGAATTTCCCGCACCTTTGAGAAGATTCAGAAATCATCCATTATTGTTTACCTGTTCGATGTACATGAACTGACGAGCAAAGGCTTGCAAACAGAATTAGATGAAGTGAAGGAGCATGTAAACGAACATTCTCAGGTGATTGTTGTCGGTAATAAAATTGACAAAGAAGACCTGGCCTATACAGAGCGGGAGTTTGCGGCTTTCAAAGACATTATCTTTATTTCCGCCAAAGAACGTCACAACATCGATTCCTTGCGCAAACGCTTCGTTGATTTATTTGACAGTCGCACCGTTAACGTCACCGAAACAGTTGTGACAAATGCACGACACGTGCAGGCCTTGCAAAATGCGGGCAGCGCGTTGGAAAAGATATATGACGGACTCGCTAAAAATATCTCCGGAGAATTACTATCCATAGACATTAAAAATGCCTTACATCACTTGGGTCTGATAACAGGAGAAGTAACAACAGATGACCTGCTGAAAAACATCTTTTCAAAATTTTGTATTGGAAAGTAATTTCCTTTCTCTTGTTTGTCAACTGCTTGTTTTTGTTGACTTCTGTTGATTATTAATTTTCTATTTTGTTGCCCAACTCTTCTGTTGGAAGGCTATTAATAAGAAAGAACCTGCAAACCTTAGTCTTGTATTATTAGGTTCCAATTTAATATTAGGAACTCAATATGGTGTATACTTATCCACCGATAATGGGTCAAACTGGGTCATTATAAGTAGTGACCTGTCTGAAGTCAACCACCTAATTGTTTGTGAAAATAATTTATTTGCAACGCCTGAAAAAGATATAGCCATTTTTGAAAAATTAGGAGGAATTTATGTCGCACCAATGGATCAATTAATAAAAACCAAATAAAATTATTGATCTATAAGGAAATAAATCATTCCCATGAAAATCAAGCCATTAACAATTCGTACGGAATATCAAGTCCATCGTGCAATGCTTTGATCACCCGTTTTGATAGTTCCCGTTTCTTACTAAGAACGGCAGAAACCAGACTCTTGTTGCCACCGAAATATTTGACGATATCCTTTTGGCTTAGCCCCTTTTCACTCATAATATATTTTATTGCCGCAACAGGATCTGGTGCTTCAATTGGATGATGTATGGATTCGTAAGATTCTACAAGCGTAGAAACTATATCCAGTTCATCATAGGCAGGAGTTCCCTCTTTTGGGTCAACTAAGATCAGCTCATCAATTCGCTTGAGGGATGCCTTATAATCTTTTTCTGTTCTGATGGGTTTTATATTCATGGCTTCATTTTTTAAATTGTTTTTGCATCTATATGATCGTATTGTTTGTGAGTTCCGATAAACCGGATGAATACTTTTTGAACCTTAAACACAATATACACCACCAGTCGATATTGATTTCCTTTAATATTGAATACTACTCTATTGTTCCCAACGATACTTGCGTCACCAAACATTTGCTTGATGTCATGTGTATTTTTCCAGTTCTGTTTTTCTACAATCTTATGCCAAGTTTTAAGTGGGACTTCAGTTGCAGAGTTTTTCTCCCAAAATTCCCTCAAAGTACATTTGGCAATAATTCTCATAGAACAAAGATACAAAATAAAATACATAGTTTACGTAATGTAAACTTGTTTTTCGTGAGAAAGTCGTCCCGAAATCAACCTCAAACCCAGTTTTGATCCTTTGTGAATGACTTAGAACTGTTTTTAATAAGTTTATACCTGTACTGCTTTGATCCGGGAATTAAGACAATTGGTTTTAGCAAGCTACCCTTTTCGATTTTATTCTTACTTAACAACCACAATTTTTCTGGTTTGTGTTTCAGTATTACCCGTATCCGAGATTTTCAAGAAATAAACTCCCACATCTATGGAGGATACATCGATTTGATTTATACTATTTCCATTTGTTTTTTTAGCGATCAATAACTTACCTGTCAAGTCATATAGACTGAATTCCTGTTCTATAGGAGATTTACCAGGTTCTATAAAAATGGTATTACTTACAGGATTAGGATACACTTTTATTATGTCATCTGAAGAAATAGTAGTTACACTTGTTGCTATAGAATTCAAAGGGCTTTCCCATACACCCCTTCCATAAGTGGCAGCTCTTAATTTCTGACTGGGTTCAAATATTTTCAGATCAGTGACAATTGCGTTTGGCAAACCGGCATTATAGGGTATCCAGACTTTGCCAATGCTATCTCTGTAATAGATCCCCATATCTGTGCCTACATAAATACCATCGGCGCTTCTTTTCTGATAAACGATGCAATTGACAGGAAAGTTGGGTAATCCGGAAGAAATATTGGTCCATGAACTGCCGCCATTATCTGTATGATAAACTTTAACATTTTTAAAAAATCCAGAATAAGTAACCCATAGCCTGGCAGGATTATTGGGATCAACCGCAATAGCAGTTATCGCTGCTGTATCAGGCATATTGCCCTTTACATTATTCCAGTGTGCGCCCTGATCAGATGTTGAATAAATCGTATCCTTCCGTGCAACAAAAACATACTGATCATCAGAGGGAGCAACCACCAGAGAAGAAATAAAAGAAGTAGTTGCAAACTTGCTTATATTTTTCCAGTTGTTTCCCTGATCAGTAGATATCCATACATTTTTAAATCCTGCAAACAAAGTAGTTGAATTTTTAGGATCCTGCAACCAAGGCGTAACAAATGGTCCAGTCTCTGTTATTCCAGTATTAATAAAAGCGGCATTCCCGTTTATTGATCGTGTGAGCAAGCCATTTTCTGCTTCTACATATAGAATACTATCATTGGAATAATCTATGAAGCAATCCGCACCATCACCACCAAGTACCACAGAACAGGAATTATCGTTGTCTACAATGGAACAATTGTCCTGCCAGCCGGATAAGTAGAAATTTGGATTACTTGCTGAAAGACCTATTGAATATATTTGCCCGATTTTCAGATTATTACTAAGGTCTGTCCAGGAGGCTCCATTATTTGTGGTTTTACAAATACCACCATCGTTCGTTGAAAAAAAGGAGGATGCGTTGCCTCCTGGTACATAACACAATTGATGGATATCAGCGTGTACACAAGGTCCCGCAGTACCTTCCCAATCTGTTTTGCAAGACCAGGTAACACCACCATCGGAAGAAGCCCATATATTAACGCCACCTACCATAACATTATTGATGTTGTATGGAGAAACAACTATTGGTAGTGTATACCAACCCTGTCCGCCATTATCCGATCCGTCCTGAGCATACCCCAGCAGGTTAGGAGCTCCTCCCGCTTTACTTGCCTGAGTGGTAAATGTTTGTCCTCTATCGGTAGAGCGATATAGGCCGTAAAAAGTAGAATTGGTGGCAGAGGCGTAGACATAAACACAATTCGAATCCGCTGGAGAAACACCAATGGATATCCTTCCTACCCCAGTTGCAGGGAGTCCCGAAGTGATCTGCGTATAAATTCTGCCCCCGTTCCTTGAAACATAAAATTGACCGGTACTTGAGGAAGCATATATCGTAGAAGGATGAAAAGGTTCAAACTCGATATCTTTCACATTGATAGGGTGGATGGTGCTTTTAAATGTTTTCCCATAATCAGTAGAATAATAAACAGAACCGGTGGTAGCAGCATACACAATATTAGTGCTATCCGGACGTATAAGAATACGGTTAACGGTAGATCCCAAAAGCGCAGATGTTTGCCATGTAGCGCCGCCATCCGTTGACTTTAAAACCCCCAAAGGGCTTCCACCATAAGGTTCATTATTGGAATATTCTCCATCTCCGGAGGCAAGGTACATTGTTGATGGATCGCCTGGATCAATGGCCAGATCGCCCGTGGCTATATCAGTTAGTTGATCCGTATTGGTAGACCAGGTTATTCCGCCGTCAGTAGTTTTCCAAAGACCACCACCACCAGTACATGCGAAAATTATATTATTATTTCCTGGATAGAAAACAATACGATTGACCCTTCCGGCGCCACTGTGTCCGGCAAAATTATTCGTGCCATTACTATCAGGAATACTCGTTGTTCCGAAATAATTCCAATTTGCAATCGATTGAATTTTTGGATTGAATTTTTCGGAAAGATATTGCTGGTACTCGGTGTATATTTGAATAGGATCCGGCCAATTGCCCGTAGGATATGTACGGGGTTCTGCAAACCACTCCCATCGTTTAAATAACGCATCGCCTTCCCCTTCAGATTCCGTATCAGATGTGCGTGAATTTTTACTGGTTCTCAAGATACTGTTTTGTTCTTCCTGCCATCTGTAAAAGGACTTCTGAACATCGTGTACATTCGCATGCGAATCCTGCATCAAATTTACCCAATCTTGAGCCTGAAGACGAAAAAAGGTAATTGAACAAAATAAGATAAACAAGTAGTTCGTTTTTTTTACGAAACTGTTTTTTGATCGTTTTTGTATGTATGTCGTCAAACTAATTCGGATTGTGTGCAACAACCTTCAGTTTGCTGTTGCCCAATTGAGTCTTCCTGGATACTATTTACGATAAAATTACACATTTAGTTTTACCGTAGTCAACTAAATGTATGTCATTATATTAGACTCCTAATTTATATATTTAATACTATTTAAATAATAAGTCATGTCCATTTCTTAAAAAATACTGGACATATGTCTAACATATGTCCAGTAAGGTGATGGTCTTTGTAACTTTTAGTCCGTTGAGAAAATGGTTACGAAACAGTTTTAAGAAGGTTGTACCCGGTTGTCCCTCATAGGGCAGGGCGGGTATCAAATGTAAGCAAAGGTGGTGTTTATGTGCCGGACGGAAAGCAAAATGCTTTGCAGGGTTTAATGTTGATGTTTCTCACGTTTGGGAACTTTAGCCGAAATGCGCGATGTTAGATGATTGTTTTGACAATACACTGTTATTTCATTTAGAAAGGCTTGGCCGTAACGATCCAGTTTAACATCCCCGAAACCGGAAATTTTCCTGACTTCAGACAAGGAAGCAGGCAGATAGGTAGCCAGTTCAACCAAAGTCGCATCTGATAAGATAATATATGCCGGCATGTTTTCCTTTCTTGCAATCGCTCTGCGTATATCTTTGAGTTGATTGAAGAGCTGAATTTCGCAAGACACTGGTCCCTTATCTGTTTCATCTCTCTTTGTATTTACCGGGGTGATTGATTTGACAAGCCAGACACGCTCAAATCCTTTGAGAACAGCATGACTTTTTGCAGTTAACTTAAGTACTGGATATTCCCCGCAGCTTTGTTCAATCAAATCAAGTGCTATCATATCTTTGAGGTAAGTCATCCACTGTTGTTTACTAATATCTGCGCCAGCAGAATAGGTTTTAATAGATTTATGCTCTTCACGTATTTTTCCGGATTTCGATCCACGCAAAAAGTCTGTGACATAATTCAAACCATAGCTTTCATTCAAACGTGAAATTGCTGAAAGTGCTTTTTGAGCCAATATGGTAGCATCTTCCTTTTCATAATTACTGAGGCAGGCGTCGCAGCTTTCACACGTTTCAGGCGCTTTTTCACCAAAATAATTCAGGAGGAATCTTCTTCTGCAGGAGTGTATTTCGCAGAACTGAGCCATTTTGTTGAGCTTATTCATCAAGATGCGAGTCTGTTCCGGATTGTTTTCAACGGATGAGAAATGCCTGAGTTTATTAACATCAGCTCCGTTATAAAATAAAAGAGCGTCGCTTCGGAGCCCGTCCCGTCCCGCCCTGCCTGTTTCCTGGTAATAACTTTCAATGTTTTTTGGCAGATCGGCATGAATAACAAAACGCACGTTCGATTTATTTATGCCCATTCCGAAAGCGATCGTTGCAACAATAATTTTAACATCATCCCGCAGAAACTCTTCCTGGGTGGATTCACGTCTTTCCTTTTCAAGTCCTGCATGATAAGGTTTTGCAGAAAAGCCTTTTTGCTGAAGTCTAAGCGCAAGAGATTCTGATCCTTCCCGTGAAAAGGTATAAATAATACCCGAGTCCTTATCATGTAAGTGGAGATACGCTGCAATTCGTTCAAAATAATTTCTTTTATGTTCAACGAAATAGTGAATGTTCTCCCTGTTAAAGCTGGAAACAAAAACCTGTGGATTATATAATTGTAATTTTTCCAGAATATCCTTTTTTGTCAGTGCATCAGCTGTCGCAGTAAGTGCAATTATAGGTACGTTTGGAAACTGAATTTTTATCTGGGAAAGTAACCTGTATTCAGGTCTGAAATCGTGTCCCCACTGAGAAATACAATGAGCTTCATCAATGGCAAAGAGGGAAATCCTGATATTTTTGAGGAATTGCATAAAACTGTTATCCCCACCTAACAACCTTTCAGGCGCCATGTATAACAATTTTAATTGGCCATTATGCAACTGCGTGAGAATAACCTCCTGTTGAGAGAATGATAATGAGGAGTTGAGATAAGCTGCCTTAATTCCATTCACGCGCAAAGCATCCACCTGGTCCTTCATCAGTGCAATAAGGGGAGATATGACCACCGTTAATCCCTCAAAAACAAGAGCAGGTACCTGATAGCATAGAGATTTGCCACCACCGGTAGGCATTAATACGAAAGTATCCTTTCCTTCAAGCGTATTCCGGATTATCGCTTCCTGATTAAACCGAAAAGAACTATAGCCAAATTGTTTATTAAGTATTTCTTTAGCGCGCAACATTAAAGTCAACAGTGTATAAAATCAAATGTAGAGACTATTTTAATTTTACGTATACGTATTTTATAGTAGTTCTAGGAATTTTTGTGCCTTGTTTGCCCCCCCCCCATGAAGTTGTAATTTTAATCGTCAAAAGGTTCTGTTTTTTGATGATTAATATCAATGCTTATAGAACGAATGGAGCTTCATAGTTTCTAGGTAAATAACATATTTGACTTGTAAAAGTCACTTTTATAAATCAAGAACTTAATAAAATAGTTTCAAATAATAATTAGATTGTTTATTTTATTTAGATTTTGATTGCTTTTTCAAATTCGATGATCTATATTTAATTGATCGTTGCGAAAATATTAAACTTTCCAAATCGTAATAGTTCATTAAAACCAAAACCATGAAAAAAAGACTACTATTACTTTTTATGACCGTTAGTATCCTGGCAAATGCAGGCAAAATTATAACTGCGGTATCCTGTTCTGAAACCGATGTGCAGAATGCTATAAACGTTGCGGCTGATGGTGATACCGTAAAAATACCTGCAGGTACTTGCACCTGGACATCGTCACTTTCCATAAATATTGGAATCAGTATTATTGGGGCAGGATCAGATTCAACAATTATTTTGGATGACATCAATCAGAACCCGATGTTTAAAATTTCCCTGTCATCGGCCGGCGAAACTTTTCGCTTGAGCGGAATGTCCATTCAGCCATCTCCAAGCATGACTTCATCAATGGTCACCCAGCCAGGTGTCGCGCTCATCAAAGGCACCTGCAATTCTACCACCTGTTCTCATATCCGTCTTGATAACCTGAATCTGCCCGGTTGGCTGAGCGGTACTAATTTCCAGGGATTTCTGATGTACGTCGATGATTTTTTCGGCGTAATGGATCACCTGAATGTCAGCCAGAATGGCGAGTTCGTGGCTATAGGACAGAGTACTTATGGAGGAGTTGGAGACCATGGCGACAATTCATGGGCACAGCCTGATTCCTATGGCACCGATAACGCGCTTTATATTGAAAGCAGCACTTTTACAACACCGGATGGCAGGCAGCATGCGGTCACCGATGCCGATTTTGGTGGTGGCGGGCGTTTCGTCTTCCGTTTCAACAATCTGATTAACAGTACCATTCAGACCCATGGAACCGAGTCAACCGGCCGGACACGAGGTGCGCGCCATGTTGAGGTCTATAATAATACCCTGCTTTGCACGGACAACAGTTCTGGCTGTGACTTCGCAGGTCTGCGTAGCGGAACCGCCCTGACGTTCGACAATACTCTCCAGACCTCCGGAGGGGGGTGGATTAACCACGAAATGTCGCTGGGTAATCTAAGGGTTGTTTACCCGTTTCCTCCATGGGGCATGTGCGACGGTCAGGGATCATTTGATAAGAATGACGGAACAGTTTACGACTCTGGAACTGTATCAGCAGTCAGCCTCTCCGGCCAAGCCCTCACCATTACGGATGCAGGTAAATCCTGGACTCCAGGTCAATGGGTCAATAATAATGGAGACCGTTATACCTGGGTGAACACAACACTAGGCCAGGGCTGGCAAATCACCGCTAATACTTCCAACACCTTGTCCACTCAAGGTTGTGGCGGCTTCAATGGCATATGCCCAACCACTAACCCCGGGGACAGCTATCAGATTTTGCGGGCTTCAATCTGCTTAGATCAAACAGGGCGTGGCCAGGGAGTTCTGCTTTCAGGCGACACGCCGACTCCTACAGGATGGGTTAACGAAGCGCTTGACCCGATTTATGAATGGGGAACCACTTTCGGCGGTAATACTCCAATTTGGGGTTGGGTCGCTCCCGGTACCCAGGCAAATGTGATTGAGAACCGTGACTATTACCAACAAACTTCTGGCTTTGACGGAACGAGTGGAGTGGGTCAGGGTTTGCTTTCGGCACGCCCCACTACTTGCACTGATGGTGTAGCATACTGGGGAACGGATACAAAGACATTGTACAAATGTACATCCACGAATACCTGGACAGAGTATTATACACCTTATTGCTATCCCCACCCACTGGTGAGCGGTATTAGCTGCAATGTTGCTACGGGGGTTAAAACAGAACCGGCCGTTGAAAATAGTTTTATTATTTATCCCAATCCTGCTCAAGACAAACTCTTTTTTGAATCCTCAGTTGTAAATGGCCTGGTAAATGCGACTATTTATTCCTTTGACGGAAGAATTGTAATTCAAAAAACTTTAAACTTTCAATCTGAAAAATCAATGGATGTATCCAGTCTTTCCCCGGGGATTTATTTTGTGAGGATAAGAGATACCCAACAACAGATCACTAAAAAATTGATTGTATCTTTAAGGTAAGATCAATCTGTTGCCCTTGAAGAAGCTATTAGTATCAATCATTGTTTCGAATTATATAGTTGCACAAACTCCTCCCCAATTAATGACGCTTGAGCCAGGCGGAAGATTTCTTATCAATACAACCAGCAACAAGCCGGTATTTATTACCGGCGAAGATGCATATTCGATGGAAATACAATTGCCCGATTCAGATGTTGAAACCTATTTGGCCGATCGGGCCTCCCGTGGCTTCAACCTGATATGGGTGAGTCTTATCGATAATATTTACGGAGCTCATGCGCCAGCTGATTTTTATGGAGACAGCCCCTTTACGGGAGCTGCGTTCAGTACACCCAACGAGACGTATTTTGCACATATGGATTATTTATTTCGGCGGGCGGCGGCTTATGGCATAACCGTTTTACTTACACCTGTTTATCTTGGCTATGGCTGCGACGGAACACAAGGTTGGTGCCTGGCAGTGCAGGCAGCCTCAGAAGCTACAATGACGGGATGGGGAACTTATGTAGGAAACAGGTATAAAAATTTCAATAATATCATTTACATGATCGGGGGAGACACTGATCCCGGTCAGACATCGGGTGTTAAGGCTAAGATGAATGATGTGGCGACTGCCATTACTGCTGCGGACCCCAATCACCTTATAACCGCCCATAATATGAGAGGAGAAAGCGCGCAAGACGTTTGGAACGGATATCCCTGGCTTACATTGAATGATATTTATGAACAGCCCGCCAACATATCATCACGTACGCAGGTAAATTATCAGCGTGTGGGTGCGTTGCCGCAGTTTCTTGTTGAAGACTGGTACGAAGGGGAACATTCAATGACAGAATCTGGAGTACGTGAGGAAGGCTACTGGGCTGTCCTCAGTGGTTGCACGCTTGGCCGGCTTTTTGGAAATTATGCCATTTGGGATTTTAGTTTGCCTTCCATTACAACCGACCCCTGGAAAGCCCAGCTGAATTCACAAGGTTCAGTGGGACAGTCATGGCTTGGGAAGCTTTTTCGTTCGAGGGAGCATTGGAAACTTATGCCTGATTTCGATCACCTGGTGGCAACTGCTGGTTATGGGTCTGGATCTTCACTTACAATAACAGCGATAACATCCGATGGTCAGACGATTATTTCGTACATTCCCAATGGCAATTCTACAACGTTAACAGTTAATATGAGCCAGGTGATAAGTGCCTCGAAAACTATTCGCGGCTGGTGGTTTAATCCATCCTCCGGTGCAACTACCGATATAGGAATTTTTACAAATACCGGTACACATAATTTTACTCCGCCGGACTCTAATGACTGGGTATTAGTACTCGATGACGATGCGGCAAATCTCGAAGCTCCAGGCTCTTTTGACATTACTTCTTTTACAACAGGTATTTCTGCGGGAGATTTAGTAAAGGAATCTCATATTAAAATATATCCGAATCCTGCTCGAGACAAGGTCTATATTGAATCAACTTCTGCAATAGGACAAGTAAATGTAAACCTATTTACTATTGAAGGAAAAGTCGTTGATCGTAAAATTTTAAACTTTTCCACGGATAAAATTTTAGAGATATCTGCTCTTTCACCGGGAATTTATTTTGTGCATATCTCAAACGAAACGGTGAATACGAATTATAAAATAATAATAACTCAGTAGTCGTATTCGGTCCATACCAATGCAAGCAGGGATGTTGTTAGCTGCATTTTATTGTATTTGTAAACTAAATATGATTTTTACCTTAAACTTCAGATTACTTTAATACTGATAATTAAATTACGTCCGTTTTTTGTTCTTAAAGGGACTTGCCATATTTTTGCGTTCTGTTTCTGTTTCTATGAAAAAACGATACACCGTGAGCGTCTGTTGCTCAATCACAAATCTGTGCATTATCAGATATTTTGTAATAGCTGTCATGCTCTTTCTTGCCGTCGGCCAGGCACCTGTTTTTGCCGCATCAGTAACATGGACTGGCACTGGCTCCGGGGCTTGGGAAACTGGTTCCAATTGGAGTTCTGGCATTGTACCGACTTCTGGAGACGATGTTATAATTGATAAAAATGATACAGTAACAATTCATGCCGGTACACTCATTCGGTCATTGGTTCTTGGCGACCCTTCTTCTTCTTTCAGCCCTACGCTTACATTTGGTTACGATGCGCTTTCTTCCGCTTTAACCATTACGGGAGGCGATCTCGTCGTCAATACCGGATCCATGATCAACCATTCGGCAGCGGATACCACCTACATTGTCGGAAGAATTTATATCAATGTCAACTCGGGATCCGCTACGATTAATGGAAGTATTAATGCAGATGGATTAGGTTATCAGGGTATCATCAGCAGTGGGTATGGAAATGGTCCTGGTGGTGGATATGGGTCCTCCAGTTATGCAGGGGGCTTTGGTGGCAGTTATGGGGGAACAGGTACGGATGGGAACTATTATGGGGATATAAGCTTGGTAAAAAGAGGCGCTACCTATGGCACATTAATCGCGCCGACGGATTTGGGCAGCGCCGGTGGCGCAGGTGGATGCAATGGCCTCTTATCCGGCGGTGCGGGGGGAGGCGCTATCCGGCTCAGTATCACAGGCACATTAACGGTAAACGGAATTATTACAGCCAATGGGGTTCAGCCTAATACGGGGAGTGCCGGGGGCGGTGGTTCAGGGGGCAGCATCTGGTTGAGTTCCGGTGCATTGTTAGGAGCAGGTACTATTCAGGCAAATGGAGGTGCTTGCGGTATTAATTGTTTGTTAATTGGTGGTGGTGGTGGTGGTGGCCGTATAGCAATCACCTGTGCAACAGCTTACACCTGGCAGGGAATCACCTCCGTTAATTTTGGTTCGGGAAGTACTTCTGTATTATTCGGAGGGAGTTATGGAACAGCGTTTTACGAGAATACAGTCAATGAGGATCTAACCATTCCCTGTCAGAACGGTAAATGGAATGCATCAGACAGAAGTTCCTGGAGTTTCCGGAATCTTAGCATCAGTAACGGAGTTTATTTCAGCTCCAGCAATGCTATACTGTTCACCCTATTGTCTTCAGGAACGACTACTTTTGGAAATGGTAACTATACCGTCTACCTGGGAGGTTCCAATACGGATAGTATCAATGGTAGGGGAGTCTATCTGAATCTAACAGGGAATGTCATTCTTCCGGTAGGTGTTGTACTCTCCGCTGACAGCCTGGGTTATCAGGGTTCCAGCTACAATAGTGTCAACAATGGTAATGGAAACGGGCCTGGAGGTGGAGTTGGGAATGGTGCAGGCGGGGGCGGCAGTTACGGAGGAGCAGGAGAGGCTGGCGGGGGCGGTACTTATGGAGGAGCAGGTGGGCTTACCTATGGCGCTCTCACCGCTGCTACACCAACTGATCTGGGCAGCTCCGGTGGCGGAGGTTTTTGCTACTACCCTTCTTATTACCCCGGCGGTGCAGGAGGAGGGGCCATCCGGCTCAGTACGGCGGGCACGTTAACAGTAAACGGGATCATTACTGCCAATGGGGCTCAGCCTTTCTCGGGTCCGGCCGGTGGCGGTTCCGGAGGTAGTATCTGGCTGAGCGTCGCTGCGCTGACAGGAACGGGTGTTATTCAGGCAAATGGTGGTGCTGCAGGTAGTAATAGTTACTGTTCGGAAAATGGAGGGTACGGCGGATGTGGCGGCGGTGGCCGTATATCTGCTTATTTCAGCAACTCCTCATTTAAAGGTACTCTAACGGCTGCTGAAGGAGCAGGTTGCTCAAATCAGCAATCGGCAATGGGATCGGTATTGACTAATCCGATAGTTGTGAATGACACCAGTATTTGCAAGGGAGATTCAGCAACTCTCACCGTCAATGTCAGCAGCACTTTTACCCCTCCTTATACGTATTCCTGGTATCCCTCAACGGGATTAAGTTGCACTACCTGCGAAACAGTTCTTGCCAGTCCTGGTGTGACCACTATTTACACCATAAAACTAAAGGATGCTACCGGAGCACAGGATTCTACCCAGTCCAAAGTAACGGTTTATTCAATTCCAGGTCTGAGGGATACCCTTTCCTGTAAGGGGGACAGCCTGCAATTAAGCATAGCAGGAGGCATTTCTTATCTATGGAGTCCTTCGGCGGGTTTATCAGGGACGACCATTCCAAACCCCAAAGCCGCTCCTTCTGACACGACTAAGTATGTTGTTGCAGTGACCAATGCGGCTGGTTGTGTAATGAGAGATACGGTTACTATCAATATATTGACACTTCCCCCACCGGATACAGCCAGAGGTCAATTACCTGCTGACGGAGCTTTGAATTTGGTTAACCCTGTGCAATTCTCCTGGCCAGCTTCTGCCCATGCTACGGCCTATGACATTTATATCTGGCCGGATACTGCCTTGATGCCTGTAATACCCACTGTCGCTAATCTTACCGTTATCAATTATACATTTATGGATAGTCTGAATTATGGGA
>JABDFG010000059.1 GCA_013286655.1 Bacteroidota bacterium | reverse complement strand
GTTAACTGCCAGTGGTTCGGGTAGCTATTCCTGGGCTCCTGCTGCAAGTTTAAGTGCTCCGACGGGAGCTTCCGTAACGGCCAGTCCTGTCTCCAATACCACGTATACTGTGACAGGTACTGCTGACGCATGTGGTGTCATACCTTCCGCCACGATAACAGTTACAGTGAATTCCATTCCAAACATAAGTATAACGCCGGTATCTCCACTTATTACCTGCGCATCGGCAAGTGTGACTTTAACAGGCAATTCAACGACCACCGGCGCTATATATCAATGGACGGGTGGGCCTGCTACGGCCGGCTATACCGTATCAACAGCAAACCCGTATACATTGGTTGTAACAGACCCCTCCGGCAATTGTACGGCAACAGAAACGGTAACCGTGGCGAGCAATACAACCCTCCCAATTTTAACTGCTGGCAGTGATGGTGATTTGAGTTGCACAAAAAGCAGCTCGATCCTTACAGGGACTAGCGGAGCTGGTATCACAGTGGTTTGGAATGGAGGGACCTTAACCGGAGCGGCTAGTCCTGCGACAGTGACATCCGCCGGGACTTATACGGTAACAGCAACTGATCTGTCGAATGGATGTAGTGCAACATCAACGGTTGCTGTTACGGGTATGACGGGTCCGGCAATTACTGTCGGACCTGTCGTGAATACCTGCCAGAGGAAAACAGATGGAATGATCACACTCAGCGGGCAAGGAACCGGATTGGTAATATATGCCTGGAGCACGGGTTCTTCCAGCTCTGTTGTTACAGGTTTGGGCCCTGGCATTTATACGGTAACCATAAGCGATGCAAGTCCTTGCACAGCAACAACAACAGTAAGTATTACCCAGTTTCCTGATCCAATTGTAACCGCAGGCACCAGCGAAACGATAACCAAAGGACAAAGTATTCAATTAACCTCTAGCGGGGGAATCACATATCTGTGGGATCCCACGGTAGGATTAAACAATGCAACGATCGCCGGACCCACTGCAACTCCAACTCAAACAACCAATTACATTGTCACCGTGACAGGTGCAGATGGCTGTTCAGCTAAAGACAGTGTACTGATAACCGTAATTAATTGTGATATTTCTGAGCTATTTATGCCAACAGCCTTTTCTCCAAATAACGATGGATTGAATGATGAACTTTATGTACGATCACCCGCTTGTATAACACAAATGGGATTACAGATCTATGATCGTTGGGGAGAGAAGGTGTTTTCCACAATAAATCCAAGCTCTGGCTGGGATGGTACCTTCAAAGGCAAACCTTTGGATACAGCCGTTTTTACGTATTACCTGACTGCTACTTTGTCAAATGGACAGAATATGAACAGAAAGGGGAATATAACGCTGTTACGATAACCACCAGCACGCCAGCTGGTAAATCATACTCTTTTCAAAAACGCATCCCAGCCCTGAGCCTTTAGTTCATGTACCGTTCCACTTTTAGAAACCAGGTTGCAACCCGAATTCTTATCGGTAATATGGCCGATAATAGTAATATCGGGGTTGTCTTTAATCTTTTCGTAATGTGCTATATCAACGGTAAAAAGAAGCTCGTAATCCTCACCTCCGTTTAATACACAGGTTGTCGGATCTAAATTAAATTCACGTGCCCGGTTAAAGGTCATGGGATCAATTGGGATCTTGTCCTCATATAAATTACACCCTACTCCGGATTGAGTACAAATGTGTAATATTTCTGAAGCCAGGCCATCTGAAATATCAATCATAGCGGTAGGCGTAATTTCCAGCCCTTCGAAAATAAGTGGAAGGTCTTTCCTGGCTTCCGGTTTAAGCTGGCGTTCCAGGATGTAATCATTGCCTTCCAGATCGGGTTGAATACCCGGATTTTCTTTGTACACTTTTTTCTCGCGCTCCAATAGCTGCAGGCCAACATAAGCGCCTCCCAGGTCACCTGAAACACAAAGTAAATTGCTTTCCTTAGCCCCATCACGGTACACCAGATTTTTTTTATCGGCATCTCCGATGGCTGTAATACTGATGACCAGGCCACTCGGAGAAGAAGTAGTATCACCTCCAATAAGATCAATTCCGTACCGGTCACAAGCTGTTGTAATACCCGAATAGAGTTCCTCCACTGCTTCCAGGGAAAAGCGGTTGGACAAGGCAATAGAAACCAATAGTTGTCTGGGAGTGGCATTCATGGCATAGATATCGCTCAGGTTAACAATAACCGATTTATAGCCCAAATGCCTCAGTGGAACATAGGCCAGGTCAAAATGTACTCCCTCCAGGAGCATGTCCGTTGAAACAACCGTTTGTTTGTTTTTATAGTCGATCACTGCAGCATCGTCTCCTATGCCTTTAACAGAACTTTCATTCTTCAGAGTAATAAATTGTGTAATATGTTTAATGAGGCCGAATTCCCCAAGACTTCCCAATTCTGTTCTTTGCGATTGATTCTCAAACATTTTTTCTTTTTTTTATTGTCGATCGTTTAATCACTATTGATGCGTCCTTATTCTGCTAATTTACGAATTAGCGGGCAAAGGGATACATCCGTAAATTATACGATCATCGGTTTAAAATAGACCAAAGCCTGAGTTTAAAACTCCAGCTCTAAATAAATTTAATTTTTCTCGCGGCAAATAAGCACATCCACAGTAGAATGATCCCATGTTTAAAGCGGGAAATATTGCTGGAGCCATACGTCCGTTGACAATAGCGTATGGGAATTTCAATGATTTTAAGGTTAAGCTTGTGCGCTCCGAAGATCAGATCAAAATCTCCAAAGGGATCAAAATCTCCAAAAAAATGTCGGTTTTTCACCAACTTATAATAATCTTCCCGGAAAATGACCTTTGTACCGCAAAGCGTGTCTTTGAAACGCTGATCAAATAGCCAGGTGAACAGCACGCTGAAAAATTTATTACCCAATAAATTTAAAAAACGCATGTTTTCTTTTTCAAGCTGATACACCAGGCGGGAACCATGGATGAATCCTCCTTTTCCCGAAGCAATTGCATTGTAAAATTTAGGAAGGTCTTCCGGTGGAACAGTAAGGTCTGCATCAAGTATCATTAAAATATCTCCCGACGCCATGTCATAGCCTTTGCGTACAGCATCCGCTTTCCCCTTGCCATCTTGTTGGGTGATTTTTATATCATGGGTTGAGGAATATTTTTTCTGAACCTCCTGGATTTTCTGCCAGGTGTCATCGGTAGAATTACCCTCAACAAAAATGATTTCCGTGCGTTGGCCAAATTTTGGTAATCGTTTGATCGCATCTTCAATAGTGCCACTTTCATTGCGGGCCGGTATAACCAGTGTCGTGGAATACTTCGCCTCCCATTCCTGTTTGTTGGTTAGGGCTAAAGGTTTCGCAAAGGCAAAATGATTCAGACAGAAATAGTTGAACCCCGGAAATTTGGCCAGGATCCTATTGAAAAAGGGTGAAAGGATAGGAATGTAATAGGGGATAAGCATGCGCTTTGAAGTGCGGTACACATCAAAGCCGGCGATATACAACAAATTATTAATGTCACTTAAGGATAACCAATTCTGTTTTGGAGCAGGTGTTTTTAAACCAACCCTTTCACCCAGGCTCAAAACAGGTTCCCATAAAAAATTGTAATAAGTAATAATGATTTTCGTTTGAGAATGGGAGACTTTGTGTAACTGATTGAAAACCGTTTCCACGTCTTCCAGAAAACCAATTAAATTGGACAGGATAATTACATCAAATTTTTTGTTGAGCGTAATTTCTTCCGCTTTCATCAGGTGAAACTTCAGTTGAGGGAATTGGTTCTGCGCAACTTGAAGCATAGCCGGGCTAAAATCGATCCCTACTTTATCCTTTCCTTTTAGTTCATTCAGTAACTCTCCCGTGCCACAACCAATTTCAAGTACCGAATAATCTTCATGAGCGAAATAGTCGCAATACCGGGTAATGTCATTCCAGTAATAGGAATTCCGTTTACGCTTTTTTAAGCGTGTGCCGGCTATTTTTTCAAAGTAGGCTAGTTTATCCCGAAGTGTATTTATCATTGTGGATGCTAAAATAGTCATTCAGCGATTCTTTGCTAAAGCTTCCGCTACCTTTAAATCTTCAGCAGCCTTTTTTGATTTTCCTTTTTTTTCATACACCAGGCTGCGATTATAATAAGCTTCTGCATAGTCGGGAGACAATTCTATGGCTTTCGTGTAATCCCGGATAGCGGCCCTGTAATCTTTTAAATAATACCGCACAATTCCCCTGTTATTATATCCTTCCGGATTACCTGGCCTTAAGAGGATAGCAGCATTTAAATCCTTGAGTGCTCCCGGATAATCATTTAATTGGTATTTGATCGGTCCCCTGTTAATGTAGGCATCGTAATCATCCGGTTTTATTTCGAGGACTTTATCGAAATCCTGGATTGCTCCTACTTTATCCTGTAATTGATTTTTAGCAGTACCCCGGTTATTATAGGCTTCGTAATAATCGGATTTTAACTCAATGGCCTTGTTGTCATCGATAATGGCGCCCGTAAAATCCCCTACTCTGGATTTAGCAAGCGCCCTGCAATAATACATTTCAACAGTATACCCTCCTTGTTCCAATGCCACCGTGTAATCAAGAACCGCTCCTGAATAGTTTTTTAGTTCATAGTTGGCTTTTCCTCTTTCAAAATAAGCATCCCGGTATTTAGGGGACAGCTCAAGAGCCTTGTCAAAAAATTGAACGGCCCCTTTGAAATCTTTTAATTTGGTTTTAACGACACCACAGGCGAAGTAAATGTTGGGGTTATTGGGGTCAGCATCAAGCGCATTTTTATAATCAATTGCCGCCTGGCCATAATCCTTCAATTGATATTCTGCCGCCCCTCTGTTATAATAAGCGTAGCCTCTGTTATCCGTCACTTCACAGGTGGTAGGTTTAAGTCTGATCGCATGGGTATAGTCGGTGACAGCGCCCTTCAACTCCTTTAATTGTAGTTTGTAATCCGCACGTTTCAGATACCTGCAGGCATCTGTTGAATCCAGGTAAATAAAAAAGCTCTCGTCCTTTACAAGTCCTCTTAAACGCTGGTATTCAGACGTGTCAAGTGGAATTAGCTGTGCACACGTTTTATTCAGCAGAAGAATTGAAAAGAAGAAAAGTGAAGCGATTTTCATTCCCGGAATGAATTAGTTAGCAACATATGAATAGTAGTTGGCCTGCAAAATTTACTTTTTTATGGTGCATCATTGGGTATCTTACTTAAAGATAATGCTTTTGCCTTTTCTTGCCTACTGTCTCCTTTATGACTAACTTGAACTTGTAATGTAATACTCAGTACCAATAACTTGGTCCCAGGAGTATATTTGTATGCTCTTTCAAATAATGAGTCAACTACAACCCATAGAATGGTTATTATGAAATAGTGACCATTCTATTTTGCAAACTAATACGATGCGTATATTCTTACCCATTATATATTTAATTGCTTTTCTTGATCTTTCTTTGGAAGCTTCCTCCAAAGTGAGTGACCCTGCTTTGGAGTCCAAGGTGAAGGGCTGGATGAAAAGTACTGGAGGCTTGCGTTTTACAGAAAACAAGGGTCAGATGACAGATTTGCAAGGCAACGCTGTAAGCAGTTTGTTGTTCAAGGCAAGCGCAGGAGGTACGGATATGTATATTACTACCAGCGGGCTGAGTTATGTTTTTACCAAAACAGAAAAACAGGTAATGCCCCAATTGAGTAGTTCAACTACATTGCGGGGAAGGAATATGCATGGTGAAAACGAAAGCACTACAATGCAATATTGTCGTGCAGATATGGAATTGGTTGGTGCTGACATACGGAAGGAGAATATCATAAAAGAGAATGAAAGCGAAGACCGCACGGACTATTACCTTGCCCATTGTTCGGATGGAGTACTGAATGTACATAGTTATGAGAAAATTACCGTTAAAAATATATATCCAGGAATAGACTGGGTATTGTATCGAAAAAATCAGGATTCACAATTAAGGATTAAGGATTTGGGAATTGGGAGGGAGGATTTTAAAAATACGGGTGAGCTTAAATACGATTTTATTGTTCATCCAGGAGCAGATCCATCATTGATAAGATTACGGTATAAATGGGCTGATAAACCAATTTTACAGAGAGATGGTTCTGTAAAAATAAGCACTCCGATGGGAGATATTCTCGAAGGAACACCTGTAAGCTTTGGAAGAGAAAAAGAGCAGAAAATAAATACACGCTATTCTTTGAAGGGTGATGAGATAAAATTTGTCTTTGGCAATTATAATAAGGAAAATACACTTACAATAGATCCGTCGCTTGTATGGGCAACTTATTACGATGGAATGAATAATTTGGAGGAGACCCGGTCCATGGATCTACGTGGTACAAGTATATGGATTACGGGAGACGTGTGGTCGGTTGGCTTTCCAATGCTTAACCCCCAAGGAGGGGCATATTTTCAGGGCACTTTCGGAGGGGGCACTAGCGATGCAATGATCTTGCAGTTCAGCACTTGCGGGCAACTGATCTGGGCTACCTATTATGGTGGAAGTAGCGATGAACAGGGCAATTCAATCAGCAGTGATGGAGTAAATGTTTGGGTGACGGGCTTTACAACATCATCCGACTTTCCTACCAAATTTTCTGTTGGGACATTTCAGCAACCAGCACTTAAAGGAGCACAAAATGCCTTCATTTTGCAGTTTAGTTGTAGTAACGATAATCTGGTATGGGCAAGTTATTATGGAGGAAGTGGTACGGACTACAGCAATTCCATCAACAGTGATGGCACAAATGTATGGGTGACTGGGCGCACAAGCTCAACAAATTTACCGCTCCAGATTTTTGGAGGAGCATACAATCAGGCCCCAATTGGAGGAATTTTTATTCTTCGCTTTAATTGCAGTAATAGTAGTCTGTTATGGGCTACTTATTACGGAACGAGCAACACTTATGAAGGAGGAAACGCTATCAACAGTGATGGCACGAATGTCTGGGTGACGGGTTTTACGTTTTCTGCAGGGTTTCCACTTCAGAATCTTCCTGGAGCGTATAATCAATCGACGTTAGGAGGAATAGCTGGTAACGCCTTCATTTTGCAGTTTAGCTGTACAACAAGTGCCAGGATATGGGCGACTTACTTTGGAGGCAGCGGATCTGCTTGGGATGGAGATCAGGGTACCTCGATTTTTAGTGATGGGGTAAACGTATGGGTTACCGGCAATACATCATCATCAGATTTTCCCATTAAGACATTTCCGGGAGCATACAATCAATCTGTGTATAATGGAGGCGCTAGCGGTAGCAATGCCTTCATTCTGCAATTTGCTTGTTCTGGTAGTAGTCTGATATGGGCCACCTGTTTATGGAGGAAGTGGAGGAAACTTTGGCATTGGTGATGGTGGATACTCCATTCAAAGTGATAAGGCAAATGTATGGGTGACAGGCTTTACAATGTCAACAGATTTCCCGACTTTGAAGCCACTATGTGGGTATTACCAGGATACGCTTGGGAATGTCACCGATGGAGTCGCGGGAGGAGATGTATTTATTTTGCAATTTACAACATCGGGAGTTCGTAAATGGGCAACCTATTATGGAGCTGACGGAGAAAATGATGGAAGCTATATTTATAGCAACGGGGCGGAGGTGTTTGTGGCCGGTGACGCTGGCAGTAATGAATATCCCGTAATTAATCCAGGAGGTACGACCTATTTTTATAATAAGAAAGGCCTGGAAGAAAATATTTTCCTTGGCAAGTTCGATATATCGTGCGCCTCGGTTCTTACGGTAAGTCCGGATACTACGATTTGTTCTGGAGGGGTGGCTCAGCTTATAGCGAGTGGGGGTTCGGGTTATACCTGGTCTCCCGGGACGGGTTTGAATACAACGGCGGGCTCAACGGTAATTGCAACTCCTGCAAGCACAACGACCTATACGGTATCAAGTACATCTGGATCAAGCTGCGTTTCGGGGACATCAGCCACGGCTACGGTAACGGTGAAGGTTTCCTCAGCAATAACCGCCACTGCCACTCAAAGCAGTGCAGCAGGTTGTGGGAAAAGCGATGGAGTAGCTGTTGTGACGGCAGGTGGAGGTATAGGTACATTGACATATAGCTGGAGCAACAGCAGTGTAAAAGACACGGCAAAAAATCTTGCTTCAGGCTCCTATACGGTGACGGTAAGTGATTCCCTGGGCTGCCAAAAGAGTTCGGTTGCGGCTATCAGTAATATCCCCTCTCCAACGATAACGAGTTTGACCCCGGACAGTGTCTTGTGCTATGGAGGTAGTACTGGCTCGGCAGTGATAACAGCAACAACCAGTAATGGACCCTTGAGTTATAACTGGAGCAACGGATCGAACACAGCAAGCGTCACCAACTTGACAGCGGGTACGTATGTGATAAGTGTAACAGATGCATCGATGTGTTCCGCGGTGAGTACGGTTAGCATTGGCCAACCCTCATCAGCAGTGAGTATTAATAGGATTACTGTTACCAATGCGAGCTGTAGAAGCAACGATGGAGGATTAACAGCAGTCGCATCAGGCGGCACGGGGACACTCAGTTATAGCTGGAATACCGGAGCTACTAACTCAAGTATCAGCAATCTTGCAGCCAACAATTATACCCTTACAGTAACGGATCTTCATGGCTGCACTACGAGCAGTACAGCTTCCATAACCGGAGCCAGTCCCGGCACAGCACTGGCAAGCCCCACGAGCATAAGTTGTTATGGAGGAAGTGATGGCTCTGTAACCGCCTCCATAACAGCCGGTAGTAGCCCATATACGTATGCCTGGAGCAATGGAGATAGTTTAATTACAAATTCCACGAGCAATTTGATAAGTAATCTTTCCAGCAATACCTACTCAGTAACGATAACCGATGGTAATGGCTGTCAAAGTACCAGCTCAGTAGTCTTAACCCACCCCAGCTCTATAAGCGTTATCCCCCTGGGCAGTTCTTCTACCTGTGGGAATAATAACGGAAGTGTTTGGGCAAGAGTCTCGGGAGGCACGGGATCATTTAATTATAGCTGGAGTAATAGTAGCAGCCAGGATACCGTAACAAATCTACCGGCAGGGATCTATACGCTCACAGTCACAGATGCAAATAACTGCAGTGTTATCACTACCGCCAGCATAGGCAATTCGGATGGTCCTCATATAACCATAAGCAGCACCAATACTTGCAGGAGCAAAGCAGAAGGAACGATCACAGCTAATGCAACAGGTACAGGAACACTACTTTATAGTTGGAGTAATGGACAAAACACGCAAAATCTGGATCAGCTTCCGATAGGGAATTATACCCTCACGGTAACGGATGGTTCGGGCTGCACTGCACTAACATCCACCAGTATTACACAGTTACCCGATCCAATTATCAGCGCAGGCATAGATACAACGCTCAGCCCTGGGCAGCGAGTGGTATTAACAGCCAACGGAGGGCGCTCCTATTTGTGGAGCCCATCTGTTTCCTTAAGCAATGATACGATCAACAATCCAATAGCATCCCCGATACAAACGACAAATTATACGGTAATGGTAACCGATCAGAACAATTGCACGGCAACGGATAATGTACTGATCAGGGTAAGAGAAATAACTCTTAATTGCGATTCAATAAATGTGGCCAATACCATTTTCATACCCACCGCCTTTTCGCCCAATGCAGACGGGCAGAATGATATGTTTCATATACGCCTCATCCAGGCAAGCTGTGTCACATCGGTAAAACTGGAACTCTATGACCGCTGGGGAGAATTGATATTTGCAACCACGGACCTTACCATAGGTTGGGACGGTTACTATAGAGGCAGGGAGATGAAAACGGCTGTGTTTGCTTATTACCTGACAGCAACCCTGTCCAATGGACAAAGTGTATTTAAGAAAGGAAATGTAACTTTACTGAGATAGCATGCGTAAACGGGAACCTACGTATATTTTAAAGCCGACCATCCAAATCATGAAAAAAGCGACAAACATTTTATTGGCTATAGTAGTTCTGGCAACCACCCTACAGGCGAAGCCGGTTACGGTAAACAATGCGCAAAACTTCGCAGAGGTTTTTTACAAACATCATGCTCAGGTTGGACTTATTGCATCAACCTTGGCTTTTGCAGAAATTTCTTCCGAAGGAGATACGCTCTACTACGTCTTCAATATGAACGAAAAGACGGTTTCGTAATCATAGCTGCCGATGATGCAGCATCTCCTGTTCTTGGGTATTCTAATTCGGGGCATTATGACTCAACTAATTTGCCACCTGAGTTTAACTATTGGATGCACAATTACCGGGAACAAATCACCACGATAAAAAAGCAGCACCTCCAGGCAACTTCGGCAGTAAAATATAAATGGCAGAGTTATGCAAGTGCAGCAAACACTGCCGGGAGGATGTCTCAGAATAACTCGATTAATCAGGCAACTACTGTTGCACCTCTGCTTTCCACCACCTGGGCTCAGACCACCTATTATAACATGTTTTGTCCGGGCGGCTCTTTAACAGGTTGCGTAGCGACTACGATGGCGCAGATTATGAACTACTGGCATTATCCGGCTAAGGGCATAGGTTCCAATACAATTCCTAATTTCAGAGACCCTTCTTATGGAACATTATCCGCAAACTTTGGGGCAACTACTTATAATTGGTCGTCCATGCCTTCCATTTTAAGTTCCAGTTCGGGAGGTAAGCAAGATAGTGCTGTTGCAACCTTAATGTACGATTGCGGAGTAAGTGTAAATATGTCTTACGGCACTTCTGCAAGTAGTGCGGAACTATTACTCGCCGATGGCTATTCCTTTTGTGCTCAGGCAGCCCTGGTGCAATATTTTAATTACGATCCAATGACGGTAAACGGTGTTCAAAGAACTGATTTTACAGATTCCGTATGGATTTCTATAATAAAAAACGAATTGGATTACAAGCGCCCCGTTGCCTATGAAGGAATTGACGTGAGTGCCGGTGCGGGGCATGCATGGGTATGTGACGGATACCAGGCAGACAGCCTTTTTCACATGAATTGGGGATGGAACGGATCGTACAATGGTTATTTTGCACTTTCTTCTCTGAATGTAGCCGGCTACAACCTTAACTCACATGAAGGTGCATTAATTGGAATAAAGCCACCATTTGGGGCTCAGTTTACCGCCACGCCTTTAGTGGCGTGTTCCAATGTAACAGTACAGTTCACAGATCAAAGTACAAGTACGGGCACGATCAATGGCCGGAAATGGCTCTTCCCTGGCGGAACACCATCCTCCACGACCTTGCAAAATCCTTCAGTAACCTATAGTTCCGACGGCATATACGATGTAACAGAAATAGTGAACAGCTCAACCGGAACGGATACACTTGTTAAGTCAGCATACATTGTGGTACAATCTCCGGCGGTACTTCCTTTAAGTGAAGCATTTCAGGAAAGCACTTTTCCTCCCCAAGGCTGGTATTTGTATAATCCGCTCAATTATAATTATACCTGGCAACAAAATACAATTGTTGGAGGATATGGTAAGAGCAGTAAATGCCTGTTTTTCGATAATTGCACTGCCAATCAAACGGTTTATGGCCAACGTCAACAGATTTTTTCCCCTTCCTGCAATTTTTCTGGTATTTCAAATCCTAAAATGTGGTTTGATGTAGCGTATGCACCATATAGCAAGCAGGAAAGCGATACGCTTGCTGTTTATTCTTCCATAGATTGCGGAAAAACATTTACACTTCTTTATCTGAAAGGTGGAATGAATTTAGGAACCGCGGGAGATAGCATTTCCGGCACATCATCTGTTAATACCACTGCTGGAGGTTGTTTCCTCCCACTTGCCAGGAACTGGAGAACGGACACCGTAGATCTCAAAACATTAGCAGGTCAAAACAATGTTATGTTTGCTTTTGAAAACAGGTCAGGTTATGGTTCTGATTTGTACATTGACAATATCGCCATTCCCAATAAGACGATAAGTACATCTGTTCCTGAAACAACTACTGAAAATGGCATTAAACTATTTCCTAACCCGACAAATAGTGGAAATGTTAGCTTGATCATTCAAAATTCAACTATCCGGAGTCAGCTCGTTGCTGTGATGGATATTGTTGGAAAAACGATTGTTAGTTATCCGCTAAGCTCAAATCAATCTACATTAGATATTGACATTTCAAATTACCCGAAGGGAATTTATTTTGTCAGAGTTATTTCCTCAAATGGGATAGGGTGTAGTAAGCTGATTAAAAATTAATTTTTTTTGGGATTGAACGATTCCCGATCAAGCTAAACGAGATTTCTGCCGTAATCCGTTGTATAAGGTGAATAAACGCAAACTCTTGAACACGTGCATCTTGAAATCGTCTGAAATTTTGTTCTTTTTAATCGGAACATTAATTTAGATGGATGTTCGAAGGAAGTATATTCCATGATAGTTTCGTTAAAATTGTTAAATTGAGAAATTATTCCCGATCAAATATATAATTTGGAAGTTTAACATAGTTCCGCATATTTACTTGACAAGCCAAAGCCTTTGGGTTAACTTTATTAGCAGACCATCTTTCCCATAAGGGACTAAATCCAAAAGAACCAAAAGAATGAAAAGAACAACTTACTTTCTTATTCTGATGAATATCGTCACAATGAACTTGCTTTATGCAAGTTCCATTGATTCAATAACGGCTAAAAATGTTGCCGAAAATTTTTACAGAACACATTCCCGCGTATCCTTACTAAATCTGTCAGTAACATACACAGAGAAAACAGGAACAGGGGAGGCCTTGTATTTCGTGTTTAATGTTAACGGTGATGATGGTTTTGTGATCGTTTCTGCCGATGATGCAGCACTTCCCATACTAGGATATTCGACGGTAGGACATTATGTCTCGGCTAATTTGCCCCCCAATTTTACCTATTGGATGCAAAATTACCGTAAGCAAATAGCCTATCTAAAGCAGCAGCAGATCCAGGCAAGTCCGGAGATAAAAAGTAAGTGGCAGCATAACTCAAACAGTATTGCCAGGATATCTTCAATTAATTTAATCGCTTCCACACCTACTGTCGGACCCTTACTTTCCACCACCTGGAGTCAATCACCTTATTATAATATGTTATGCCCTGGTGGCTCGCAAACAGGTTGTGTAGCTACTGCCATGGCGCAGACCATGAAATACTGGAATTATCCGGCTCGTGGTACTGGTGTTGGTTCGTATTGCGATTGCGGATATCTTCAAAATTATGGAACCTTATCTGCAAACTTTGCAGCCACTAATTACAATTGGTCAGACATGCCTGCAATTCTGGGTTCTGCTTCCAGCGCGAAAGAGGATAGCAGTATTGCTATCTTGATGTACGATATCGGAGTAAGTGTACACATGATCTATAACACGTCCGCCAGTGGAGCGTTTGTAACGATTGCCGATGGTGCTCCGGTTTGTGCACAAACAGCTTTGGTTCAGTATTTTGGTTATGACCCTAAGACTTTAAATGGTGTTCAAAGAAGTAGTTTTTCTGATTCAATATGGGTTGCGCTTTTAAAAAATGAATTGGATAATAAACGGCCCTTTCTATATGCAGGTGTTGACGCAACTTACGGAGGACATGTATGGGTGTGCGACGGATATCAAACAGATAGTCTTTTCCACATGAATTGGGGATGGGGGGGATATTATAATGGCTATTTTGCTATTTCTGCTTTAAATCCTGACGGACATAATTTTACTTCCAATGAAGAGGCATTAATCGGTATAAAACCTCCTTTTGAGACTCAATTTACTGCCTCGCCTTTGGTGGCCTGCTCAAATGCCACAGTTAAATTTACGGATCAAAGTACCAGTATGGGTACTATCAGTGGTAGGAAATGGTTGTTCCCCGGTGGAAGTCCTGCTTCTTCCATTTCGCAAAACCCCAGCGTAACCTATAGTTCCGGTGGGACCTACGATGTTACGGAAATAATAACCAGCACAACCGGAGTTGATACACTTATGAAGAGTGCCTATATAGTCGTGCAATCTCCAACGAGCCTTCCTTTAACAGAAGCATTCCAGGAAACATCCTTTCCTCCAAAAGGATGGTATCTGAATAATCCGAATAATTTTAATTATACCTGGCAGCAAAATACTTCTGTTGGAGGATACGGCAAAAGTAGTAAATGTATGTATTTTGATAACTGTACTCCCAACCAAACCGTTTATGGACAGCGTCAACAGCTGTATTCTCCAGTGTATGATTTTTCAAGTACGGCAAATCCGAAAATATGGTTTGACGTGGCTTATGCACCGTATGATAAAAAATCGAGTGATACCCTTGCTGTTTATTATTCTGTGGATTGTGGAAAAACTTTTACCCTTGCTTATTTGAAGGGTGGCATGAGTTTAGGTACGGCAGGTGATAGTCTTTTAGGGACAAGTGTTAACAATATTGGCGGATGTTTTGTTCCACTTGATAAGAACTGGAGAACAGATACGATTCATTTAAATGCATTGGCAGGTCAGAGTACGGTCATGTTCGCATTTGAAAACAGATCGGGTTATGGTTCTGATTTATATCTTGATAATATTGCTATTCCATTAAGTGTCATCAGCACTTCTGTTTCTGAAATTGTTAACGGGGATGTTCTTAAGCTTTATCCTAATCCGACAAATGACGGGCTCTTTACTTTATCGGTTCAAAGGTCGGTTGCTCAAAGTTCTGCATTGCAATTAACGGATGTTTTAGGGAAAACTATTTTAACCCAAGTATTGAATAGCGGTCAGGAAACATTCCGTTTTGATTTATCAGGCTATCCTAAAGGAGTTTATTTTGCAAGGGTTATAACAGAGAATGGAATATGGTGCGACAAGCTGATAAGAAATTGAGGCTACGGTATTTCTTATCGGACTAAAAGATATATTTTAGTTTACATTGGGAGCGCTGTGAAGCGCCGTAAGTTTTAAATCAAATGCGACATATCAAAAAACCTAAAGCAGTTGATTTGACAATCAATAGCAGATCTTTAACTAAGGAAGAAAAAACTGCTGTTTATGAATACATTCGTTCCTATATGACAAAACATGCTTACAGGCAAAGTTCAGCCAAACAAGGGTGCGAAAAGCTAAACGTAAATAACAAGCCTAAAACCAGGCGAAGGTAATTGTAAAATATTTTTTTATCATTAGCAATTGAATGAATAAAATATACATTTCCTTCGCTCTTACCTATTTCCTGCTAGGCGCTCGCTTATTTGCCGGCGATGACCCCGCATTAGAGTCTAAGGTGAGTGGCTGGATGAAAAGTACTGGAGGCTTACGTTTTTTAGAAATAAAGGCCAAATGGTGGATTTGCAGGACGGCTATTCTCCAGTGGAGAATAAAGCGGGTAAGTGCTTTGCAGATACAAGTTTGTTGTTTAAAGCAAGCGGAGCGGGAGTAGATGTGTATATTACTACCAGTGGACTGAGTTATGTTTTTATCAAGAGAGAAAAGCAGGAAATACCGCAATTGAGGAATTCGATTACATTATCGGGAGGGGGATGCACGGTGAAAACGAGCGTACAATAGTTCAATATTGTCGTGCGGATATGGAATTAGTAGGTGCGGATATACGGAAAGAGAATGTGATCAAAGAATATGAAAGTGAAGACCGCATCGACTATTACCTTTCCTATTGTCCAAATGGTATACAGAATGTACATAGTTATCAGAAAACTACAATTAAGAATATTTATCCGGGCATCGATTGGGTGTTATTTCAAAAAAATCAGGATTCAGGATTTAATAATGAGGATTTGAAAAATAAATGCGGGCTTAAATATGATTTTATTGTTCATCCGGGAGCTGATCCGTCACAAATAAGGTTGCGGTATAAATGGACAGACAAACCAAGTTTACAAAGAGATGGTTCCGTGAAAATAAGTACGCCTATGGGAGATATTGTGGAAGGTGCACCTGTAAGTTACGGAGAGGATAAAGAGAAAAAGGTAGATACGCACTACTCTTTACAGGGTGAAGATATAAGGTTTAAAATAGATCGATATAATAAAGCTGAGCGACTCACAATAGACCCTACGTTGGTATGACTGGGCAGTTTTTTTGATAAGCCGAAGCTTATCCAATGGAAAAATTCGAAGCATAGTTTTTTTTCACCATTTCTTCAAAAGGTTTACGTTCTATTTTACTTTCCAGCCAGGAAATGAAGTTAAAATACTCCAGGGTTTGCGCCTCTTCTTTTATTGATAAAAGCTTTAAAAGTTCCCCACAGGTTTGTGACAGGAGTATGCTTAATT
>JABDFG010000058.1 GCA_013286655.1 Bacteroidota bacterium | reverse complement strand
GAGAGGTCATCAAAATAATACGTGTCCGAATTGGTTGAATTAGGATTGAACAATAAAGTGATTTGATCTATCTGGGTAGTGGATGTTTCGCTCCCCTGAGGTATTTGAGAGAATTTGAATTCTAATTCTTCCCATTTGCCGCTCGTTGTCGTATAAGCCTGATACTGGCTGTTTGTACCGGCCGGATAATCGTTGTTGCCTCGTTTGCTTCCCAGCAGAACTTCGACCAGCGTTCCGGAAGGTGCGGTCGTATAAATCTTCATTTTGATTTTGGGAGGAATGCCGGTGTAAGTGGCATATTTACTTACATCGGATAATTTCCCGGAAAGTTTCATTTTAATATTGTCGAACTTTTTTCCTCCGTTCCGTATATACAAAGCACATTTGGAACTGCTATTAATGGTATCGGATTCAGGATTCCTGGCCATCGTGTCTAATACTCCGCTTCTTTCGTCATACGTCAGGAATTTGTTTTTAGCGCTTTCGAATGTGTCATACGTTTGGACCTGACCACACAGGAGGCTAACATTCATTAGGGCAACTGAGAATAATCCAACGCATCGATTTATTTGTTTTAGTGTTCTCATCTTTGATTTTATTTGCCTGGATGTAAAACTAAATTGTATTTAAGAGCCCGCTGATACTATTCGGTAATTGGGCGTTTTAAGTAGCCAAAACTTTGTAATTACTGTGTGGCAGCTGAAAATTTCTCCGGCTACTGAAAATTAGGCCTCATCGAATAGTCGGAGCACCTCTGAAATCCAATTTTAACTTCGTATGGAAATTTAGTTCTACTTATGCATCCAGAATTAGTGCCACTATTGAGAGCATTTAGGCCGATTACACTTGCAGAAATGGATGGAGTGAAGTTACTTGACAGAACGGACACCAAGTTCGTCTTCAACCTCCATAAGCTGCCCCAGGTGCTTCAGTCCCTCGCCGAACATTACAAAATACTAGAGGTAAACGGAATCAATGAAAACAGGTATGAATCGCTTTATTTTGACACTCCCGATTTTAAATTATACATGGATCATCATAACGGGCGCACCAACCGCTACAAGATCCGGTATAGAAAATATGTTGATTCCGACCTGGTCTTTTTTGAAATAAAAAATAAAAATAACAAAGGCCGCACCATCAAGAGTCGTATAAGAAGGGATAGAATTAGTGAAATGATTGAAGGCCGGTCGGTAGAATTAATTCATCAGAAAGCACCTTTTTGCCCAGGAGAATTGCAGTCGAAACTGTGGGTTAATTATTCCCGCATCACTTTTGTAAACAAATTTACGGCAGAACGTTTGACAATTGACCTTGACCTTCTTTTAAAAACGGGCGAACAGGAACTTAAATTTGAAAACCTGGTAATTGCAGAAGTTAAACAGGAAGGCCCGTGTTTTTCTCCCTTTGCCGGCATTATGAAAACAAATCATGTTCGTGAGGGGTCAATCAGTAAATATTGCTTTGGGGTCATTTCACTGATAGCCGACATAAAAAAGAATAATTTCAAACCGAGTTTATTAACCATGAATAGGGTAAGTAATATGCTTATCCAAAACCAATGCGAATAAAACCCCATCTCATGAAACTTAGTATTCATCTTTTGCTTCAAATAGTGTTGGTAATTTTTCTATTACATCCTTCATCCTGTCTTAAAGCTCAGGAGACCACCGGGACTTCTTATGTCTCCATGTTGCAGGAGAAGCAAGCGAATTCCCAGCGGGTAAACCAGGAGTTGAATAAAAAGATAATGGGAGATTCGGATTTTTTTGTAGTAGGTTTTGATAAACTTTCGGGAAGTTTTTTTGCACGGGTGCTGATAGACATTCTTTTTGTGTTCATTTTGATCCGTTTGATTTATTATCCCATTTATCGCAAAAAGGATTTCTTTTTCACTTTTTTTCTGTTTAATATCGTCATTTTCATTATTACCTATCTGCTGAATAAGGTTGATCTCTCTATGGGCGCTGCTTTTGGACTGTTTGCAGTCTTTTCCCTGCTCCGATACCGTACGGAGAATATTTCGGCAAAAGACATGACTTACTTATTTGTTGTAATTGCTTTAGGACTTATAAGCGCGGTTAATAAAGGAACGTTTATTGAAACGATCATCATTAATGGAATAATCCTGCTTATCGCGTATGCGTTGGATGCAAACCTGTTTATAAAAAATGAAAAAACCAAGAATATAACTTATGAAAACATTGAACTCATCCGCCCTGAAAATTACGTCCTCCTCCTGGATGACCTCAAAAAAAGAACAGGATTGAATATTCACAAGATCAGAATAGACCAAATTGATTTTCTGCATGATACAGCGAAAATCATTGTTTATTATTATTGTTCGGATAAATAAGGGTGGGAAAGGCGAAACGCTTACACGAAGTTTAGCTTTTTAAGTAATTCTTTTTTAAACTGTTCTCCGATTGGCAGATGATTCTTTGCAACATAAACTGTATTATCCTCAATGGTATCGATATGATCCAATGAAACCAAATACGAACGGTGAAGCCGGTAAAATTTAGTTGCCGGTAATTTCGATTCCATAAACTTCAGGGTGCAATGGACGGTGTAGCGTTTGTCGGAAGTGAATATGTTCACATAATCTCCTAATGCCTGTATGTAAATTATGTTGTCCAGTTTTATTTTAATGAGAACAGAATTGGAACGGACAAAAATGTAGCCTTGGTCACTTTTGGAAACATCGATCATCTGGTCTTTACTGTCGAATAATTCTTTTGCTTTTGAAACGGCCATCGTAAAGCGTGGTACGGTAACAGGTTTGATCAGGTAATCGGCTACATTGAGTTCAAATGCCTCTACTGCGTATTCTTTTTTTGATGTTACCAATATGACAATCGGGCGCTTTGCAAGGGTCTTGAGTAATTCCAGACCAGTCATACCCGGCATTTCCACGTCCAGAAAGACAAGATCAATATCATCCGTTTTCAAATAGTTAAATGCTTCTAAAGCTGTTGCACATTCCATTTTTAAATGGAGGAAATCAACTTGATCTATCAATTGTTTAATCGCTGTTCTGGACAATTGATCGTCGTCAACTAGGATACAATTCATTTGGTTACGTTGCTTAGTTTATATTTATTCCACTTTAAGTATGCGACAGTTGCATGTGTTCTGACGGATGGGCATATTCAACTGTTTCGGTTATTTTTTCTTCCATCCATTGTATCAGCTTTTTGTTGATTTTATTTTCTTCATCTTTACTGCGTTGTAAATGGGATGCCGTATCCTGATAGCCCAGGATGCCGGCGTAGGTATTCGCTGTTTCGTAACAGACCATTGCGTAATTCTTTAGGCATCGAAGCGCGTGAACAATGATCGCTTCAATGACTTCCTGGTCAGAACTGCGTTCGATTAGTTCATCTGTCATCCGTATCATTTCTTCCACGATCCAATTCTGTCTGTCGATGAGGGGTTCTTCACCCAGGAGCGGAAAAATGGCTTTCAGACGTCCAATGTGAACGCCTGTCTGACCTTGGTCTTCGTGAATAATTTCGGACAGTTTCAGAGATTTAACTTTGTCCAGCATTTCTGAAATGAATTTCTGTTGTTTGCATTCCGCGACCATCAGGTCGTTCAATAATTCAATCAACAGATCGTGTTTGTAATGAATGATTTTTTCCATAAAAATTAGTTATAAACGCTTATTGACTGCAAAACATATGCCACCTGAAATTTTCTGTATAGATGCTCTGTGAGGAGTTTTTCTATATGCGGGCTTCCACAAAGAGTAAATAAGTATCTGTTTTGGGAAATTTTCTCTACAGGTTTTATGTAACAGAGATTATGCATAGTAACTGGTTTATTATTTGTTGGCCAACGCTTGAAAATTTTTTACTTTATTATACAAAGTTTTTCTGTCAATATTTAATAATAAAGAGGCTTTCGATTTGTTATAATTTACTTTGCGCAGCACTTCCAGAATTTTTTCGTATTCCGCATTTAATGCAACTGTTTTTAACTGAGGATCATTTCTGGAAGGAGTTGGAGTCTCTGAATGAGTGTTTTTGTCTTCTTCTAAGTTAAATTTAGTTTGAAACACCATTTCCTGAGGGAGTGTTTCCAATGTGATCGTGTTTTTATTGCAAAGCAAAGCTGCTCTTTTAATAACATTATTCATTTCTCTTAAATTTCCCGGCCAGGTATATTCGAGAAATACTTTTTGTACTTCCGGAATAAAACCTTCAATGGTTTTTCCTAATTCCGCATTTGTTTTTTTAAGAAAGAAGTCGGCGAAAGTAAGAATATCCTGGTTTCGTTGAGACAGGGGAGGGAGGTCGATTGAAAATTCATTAAACCGATGGTATAAGTCTTCTCTGAATCTTCCATTCTCAATGGCTTTGTTGAGTTTTGTATTAGAGGCGACAATGATCCGTACATCAATGTTTAATTCTTTTGGGGATCCTAATCTGCGTATTTTTCTTTCCTGAATCACGCGTAACAGGGAAGTTTGTATTTCGTAAGAAAGATTTGCTATTTCATCCAAAAAAATAGTACCTCCGTTGGCCAACTCGAATTGGCCCACTTTTGATTGTAAGGCCCCGGTAAAGGCGCCTTTCTCATGTCCGAATAATTCACTTCCAGCGAGTTCTTTCACAAGGGCTCCGCAATCTATTGCGATAAAAGGGCCATCCTTGCGCTGACTGGAATTGTGTATATTGGCGGCTACGGATTCTTTTCCTGTGCCGCTTTCTCCATAAATAATAACAGAATAGTTGGTTGGAGCGACTAGCTCAATCTGGGCCTCCAGTGTTTTTGCCTCCTTACTTTTTCCAACAACGTAGCTTTTTTTCGGACTGGTCCGTGCGGGGTTGTTTGATAGTGATTGCTTGTCGGATGTCTGAGCCTCCACCTGTTTTGTTTTTTGAATCAACGCCTGCTCAACGGTTTGTGTAATTTCTTCCGGTAAAAATGGTTTGGTGATGTATTCAAAAGCCCCATTTTTAATAAGATCCACAGCTATTTTTACATCTGAATAAGCGGTAATTATAATGACCTGGATCGTAGTATCAATTTCTTTTATTTTCTGTAACATTTCCTTTCCATCCGTGTCGGGCAACCGGTAGTCACAAAAAACGATTTCTGATTGGTTTTTTTTTAATTCTTCGATGGCTTTTTTACCGGCTGTGAAAAAGGCAGTTTCATGACCTTTTTTTTTCAAAAAATGATCCAATAGGCGACAGATCATTATGTCATCATCAATTATCAGAATTTTAGCCATCAGTGAGTTTTACTCTGTTTACAGGCCGAAGTAACTTATTTTTTATTTTGCCGGCTGCCTTTTTCGTTCAACTGCTTTTTATCAGCGGTTAAATCAGAATTAAAGAAGTTGGAGCTTACAACTGAATGCGAGGTCTGATTGGCATACTATTTGTTTTGTTATTTTAAGCATGCGGAAGAATAAAAATATGAATGTTAAAAGCACAGTTGGTATTACAGTGGACATGCTGAATGACCTGATCCAGATTCAAAGTTATCGCTTGGAAGGATACAAAAAAGTTCAGGAGTCCTGCACTTCAGAAACAACTATAAATAACATTCTTTCTGAAGGAAGAGCCTTAAGTTACTCCTGCAGGGAATATTTGAAACGATTAGTGGGACTATATGGAAGGGAACCTGCGCCGGAGAGAATTTTTTCCGGCGCATTTGCACGGGCATATATTAAGCTGAGATCTAATGTATCAAAATCCAATTATAAGGTAATCCTGAGGGAATTGGAAATAGGGGAGCGGGAGGTTCAGGCCGCTTATGAAAATGCATTAAAACTCGACTCAACCCCTGCTTTTATCCGGGAAATTTTGATCCTGCAAAAACACAAGCTTAGAGAACAACAAGAGCGCATAAAGGGATATAACCAAGGCGCCGATCGGAAATATACTACTCCGAAAAGGACGGCCTTGGTTTCTGCTGTTTTGTCTTAATCGACTATAATAACGAGGTATTTAGAAGTACCCCAAAAATCGGCAGGGTTTGTAATAACAAGTTTGTCGATTTTCTTACCCTGTTCTCCTTCAAACTTATAAGCGCTTGTTGGATTTGGAGTGAGCACTTTTGCTTTTTTTCGTCCTAATGGAATTTCGGTAACCATGCTGGCATCTAGTCTTGTAAAACAATCTTTATTGAAATTATTCCTTAATTCCGCGGTTTTGCCGAGTCCGATAAAACCACCTTCTTTGGTTAAAACGCCTTGTTTAACGAGTTCTTTGGAAGTTCCGGATACGTAATATACGGTATTCATTTTTTCCGTTTTCGATCCTGATTCCTGTTTGCTCGCTTCTAAATCAGTCTGTAGGTTGGTAAGATCAATTTTCATTTTTTCCAGGTGATCCTTCAGATCGCCGATTTGTACATCCTTCTCCTCCAGCTGGGCATTTAAATGATCCACCATTTTTTCGAGTTCCGCATATTTTGTGTCTGCCTTTTTAAGTTTAGCACTCATCATGGCTATTTTCCCCTTGTTTTCGGCCAGTAAATTGTAAATGAGCTGAATGTCAGAAATAATTTTATCCTGTTTGTTTTTTGTATCTCCTGATTTCGTTTCGGTGGTGATTAATTTTTCCTTTTCTTTTATCTGATCAAGGTTATCCTGGATCTGATTGAAAGACTGAATAAAGGAGTCGATGGTTGAATCCTTGCGGCCTACGTCTCCTCTTAAATTCCCATTCACAGCATTCAAGCTGTCTTTGATACGATCGGCTTCTATTTTCTGAGTATTATTTCCACAAGAGAAAATAAGGAGAAGTGCCGGTAATAATAAGAAATGTTTTTTCATAGTCATCTTCGTTTTGGTTTTCCCAATAAGCGGATCAAAAGACGTACCACAAAGCTTTTGCCGTTGAATAAGCTGTCTTAAGCTTGTTTTTTGCCGCTCTGAGATTCTGCTGGGTAGGTATTCTCTCATTGTGGGGAATTTATGCCCGCTTCTCAAAAAGACCTCACTGGCTATTTTAATGTTTCCTTAATGGAATAATAGTTTATATTTATCGCGATGGAATTTAAAATACCATTTTACGCCAAGGCCTCAATTATATTCGTAGGCATGTTTGCCTTTGTCAGCATGCTTTATATTACGCAGGGCATTGTTGTTCCCATTATTTATTCAACGGTTATCGCGATTGTGCTCAATCCGCTCGTTAACTTTTTTGTAAAGAGGAAAATGAACAAAACAATAGCGATCACCCTTACACTTCTTCTTGTGAGTTGTTTAACAATAGCTATTATTGCACTTCTATCCTCCCAGGCTAGTTTATTCAGTGAGGCGGTTCCCAAGCTTTCGGCTAAGTTTCAGATTTTCCTGACTCAGGCGGTAGCATGGATTTCCGATACTTTTCATGTAAGCCCGGGTAGAATTAATTTATGGATATCCGAAACAGAGACAAAAATTGTAAATGGAAGTTCTTCCATAATTGGTTCAACCTTACTTTATACGGGCAATGTATTGATTATATTAGTATTAATACCTGTTTATATTTTCATGATCATTTACTATCAACCTCTGCTGATCGAATTTATTCATAAACTTTTCCTGGTAAATACACATAAGGAAGTAAACGAAGTGCTGAGCGCCATAAAGAGAATTATCCAAAGTTATCTGGTGGGGTTACTTTTGGAATCTGCTATAATAGCTATTTTATATACCATAAGCTTGCTGATCCTCGGAATTGACTATGCGCTTTTGCTGGGAGTTGTAGGAGCTATTTTTAATATCATCCCCTATGTAGGAGGCATTGTTGGGGCTTTGTTACCCCTGGTAATCGCTCTTGCGACTAAATCTTCCTTTTCTTATGTTTTGCTTATTCTGGCCATTTATATTTTGATTCAATTCGTAGACAATCATTATATTAAACCTAAAATAGTCGGTTCCAAGGTTAAATTAAATGCCCTTGTTTCTGTAATCGTAGTTATTGCAGGAGAAGCTTTATGGGGAGTTTCGGGAATGTTTCTTTCCATTCCTTTGACGGCCATCGTAAAGGTGATTTTCGATCATATTGAACCCCTAAAGCCCTGGGGCTATTTATTGGGCGATTCTATGCCTGCTCGTACAACATTAAAAATGCCCTTCAAAAAGGAAAATAAAATAGAGTAGCTATTTATGCTGATTCGCGGAACCTGCAGTTATTATCTTTGCGTCCAACAATCTGAATTCTGCTCTTCGGTTTTTTTGTCTTCCTTCAGGATTGTCAGAATGATCGGGATTTTCGTTGAGGGCTAAAGGTGATCGTTTACCTTTACCAACAGCTGCAAGCCGTTGGTTGTCTATTCCCTTACTTTCAAAAAAATTAACGATGACCTGAGCTCTTTTTAATGATAAGTTATCATTAAATGAATCATTGCCCTTATCGTCGGTATAGCCCGCTATTTCCATTCTCAGATAGTCATTTGTTTTCAGATATTCCGCCATTTCATTCAACTGAGCTATTGCTTCTGCACGAAGGGTGTATTTTTCAAAATCAAACTGGATTGGAGGAAAATACGTTGGTTCTCTTTCTTCCTGCAGTTGTTGTGGTTGGAAAGCAACCTGCTGGATATTTTCAGGAGGGTTATAGGTGTTTTGTTTTATTTCTTTTTTTACCAGTTTGGATGGATCCATCGTTAGTTGGTAAATATCCAGGTCTCCTTTTCCCCAGGACCTTACGGTTGAAATGTAAGCTTGAGTGCTGTCAAGTGGAACAAAGAAAGTATCGTCGTCTGCATTGTTAATAGGGTACCCTACATTCTCTGTTTTTGACCAATTATTTTCCCCCGGTTGTTTTACTGTTCTGAAAATATCAAAGCCACCCATCGATTTTTTTCCGTCCGAGCTAAAATAGAGGGTAATTCCATCAGGACTCATAAATGGTGCCCGTTCATCGAAAGCTGTGTTAATAAGCGGACCTAGATTATCGGCAGGACCCCAATCTCCGTTGGATAATTTTGCGGACCTGTAAATATCGTATCCCCCATAACCACCGGGCCGGTTGCTGGAAAAATAGAGAATGTTTCCATCAGGCGAAAAGGAGGCCTCATTTTCGGAATAGCTGCTATTGATAGTTGAATTCAGAGGAACGGGATTCGACCACATATTATTTTCTCTGTTGCTGATAAAAAGATCTCCACCGTTGATTTCTTTGTAAATCAACAACTGCTTACCATCAGAAGACAAACCTGCCGATCTTTCGTTCTCATTTGTATTAATTGGCTTTCCAATGGGTAATGCTGAGGACCAGGAACCATCTTCCAGCTTGTGACTACAATAAATATCCTCATAAAACTGTCCATCCATCGTTTTTTCGCCTCCTGTACTACCGGGTCTTCTGGATGTAAATACCAATAACGAGCGATCACCAGAAACGAGCGCATTGTATTCGGGATAATCTGTATTGATACTGTCACCAAGGTTTTTAAACAGAACAGTTACCGGTTTTTTGGTTAATGCAATACCTGTCAGAGCCATTTCAATCCTTCTGTCAATTTCTTTTGTGTCATTCGCATTTGGCCTGGCTTCTTCCTTGTATTGATTATAGTTTGTTATGGCTTCATCAAATTTATTATCCAGCTGGCAGGCCTGCCCGAGGTAATAAATTGTTACCAAGGGTGCTTCTTTTTCAGACGGTTCAAAATCTTCATACCGCTTATGGGTGTCATGGGATGCTTTCTCCAGAAAATAATACGCTTTGTGCTTTCCATCGGCTAAGTTTAAATAACACAGACCTATCTTATAGTTAATATTGGCTGTTGAGGAATCGATCGCATAGGCCTCTAAAAATTGTTGAAGGGCCATTGTGTAATTTTTTTCCAGAAACAATTGATTACCTTCTGTCAGTTTTTGACGGTATGATTTACCTTGACTATAGGTGAAAAGGGAAAATGTGGCGAGCAAAACAAATAGAAAATGCCCTTTGTAATTTAAGATTAACATGATTCTCGGGTTTGATTAGGCAAGAAAAATAGCGAATCAATTCTCGTCTTGGCTTGACTATTCGTTGACTGGTCATATATGATAGTTGGGATTGGTCCGGGAAGGTGGCGCGGGCTTTTTGCAAAAATGACGGATGAAGAAAATCTTAACTACAGTAAATGGAAACTCAACTACTGAAAGGGCTTCTTCAGCGAATATAGTTTTAACAGGAAATAGAGAGAAGTATATTTAAACGTAAACAGGAAACCATGGAAGAATCAAATGATAATGGAAAAATAATCGGAGCGTTGTTAATCGGTGTACTGCTCGGCGGAGCTTTTGCTATTCTTTTGGCCCCCGATAAAGGAGAACGAACGCGGAAAAAATTCTCCGAAAAAGGAAATGACCTTGCAGATGCCTTAAAGGAGAAAGCAGAGGAATTTCTTGAAGAAATAAAAAAAGAAGTGAAAGAAAGAGCAAATGAGTTTATGAAAAAGGCCGAAAAAGGGACCGAATAGCGTCCTCTCCTCCATACAGAAGCATCGTTGTCCCCCCTTAGTGATGTGCGAATTGTGTAACTATTCTTAAAAATTATGTAACACTTACTGGGGTAAAAATGAACTATTTTATTGTGTAAAATAATTCTGAAAGTTAATGGAAACACTCGTTAAATCAACATCTAATCCTGTGAAGCTGGATCAGCTTTCAATTAATACGATCCGTTTTCTATCCATAGATGCCATCCAAAAAGCAAACAGTGGTCATCCGGGCTTGCCGCTTGGTGCAGCGCCGATGGCGTATGTCTTATGGACGCGTTTTTTACAGCATAGTCCTGAAAACCCGCACTGGTTCAATAGGGACCGGTTCGTATTGTCTGCAGGTCATGGTTCCATGTTATTGTATAGTCTATTGCACCTGACGGGTTATGATTTGCCGTTGGAGCAGATTAAGCAGTTTCGTCAATGGGGCAGCCAGACTCCAGGTCATCCTGAACGGAAACTGACGGCCGGAGTAGAAACTTCCACGGGTCCCCTGGGACAAGGATTCGCTAACGGCGTAGGTATGGCCATTGCAGAAGCATATCTTGCCGAACGTTATAATAGGCCAGGATTTGAAATCATCCATCATTATACTTACGGATTGATCAGCGACGGTGATCTCATGGAAGGTGTATCAGCCGAAGCGGCTCCGCTGGCCGGGCATCTGAAGCTGGGTAAATTGATTTACCTATACGATAATAACCATATTACGCTTTCCTCCGCAACCCCGGTGACCTTTACGGAAGATCACGTGAAACGATTCGAGGCATATGGATGGCATACCCAGTCGATCGAAGACGGCAATGACCTGGAGGCCATTGACAGAGCTATTCGGGCTGCCCGGGAAGAAACAGAGCGGCCATCCCTCATTCTCGTCCGGACGCATATTGGTTATGGTTCGCCAAATAAGCAGGATACCTGCTCGGCACATGGTTCTCCATTAGGTGAGGAAGAAGTGAAACTGACAAAAAAGAAACTTGGATGGCCACTGGAGCCTGCTTTCCTGGTTCCGGAAGATGTGTTGCTGCATTTCCGGAAAGCCATTAAGCAAGGTGAAGAATTAGAAAGGGCATGGGAGACCAAATTCGCTTCCTATGAAAAGACATTTCCCGAGCTTGCTTTGGAACTCCGTGCTCTTATCAGTGGGAAATTACTTTCCGGATGGGATACCGGCATTCCGGAGTTTCCGGCCAGTGCCAAAGGAATGGCCACACGCCTTGCTTCCGGAAAAATTATGCAGGCTTTCATTCCCTTATTACCTGGATTTATTGGTGGTTCGGCTGATTTGAATACGTCTACCCATACAGAACTTAAAGATGCCGGAAATTTTGAACATCCTTCTATGGCAGTTGGTGATCTGCAAGGATCAGCCGGAGGGGGATGGAGTTATGCCGGGCGAAATCTGCAATTTGGAGTTCGTGAGCATGGAATGGCTTCGATTTCAAACGGATTGGCGGCTCATGGGGGAATCCTTCCATTCTGCGCTACGTTCCTGACTTTTTCCGATTACATGCGCCCGGCCATTCGCCTCGCTTCCCTCATGAAATTAAAGGTCGTTTATGTTTTTACACATGATAGTATTGCTTTGGGAGAGGATGGACCGACGCATCAACCGGTGGAGCACCTGGCGAGTCTCCGGGCAATTCCGGGGTTGACGGTTATCCGGCCAGGAGATGCGAATGAAACCGCTGTGGCCTGGCGCATCGCTATTGGATCAACGAAAGGTCCGGTGGCCTTGATTCTGTCGCGACAGGACCTGCCCACGCTTGACCGGAAAAAATTTGCTTCTGCCCAGGGACTCCATTTCGGAGCTTACATTCTATCTGACACTCCGAACGTTGAGCCGGAATTGATACTGATAGCGACCGGATCAGAGGTGGGTTTGATCGTACAGGCAAAAGAAGAATTGGTGAAACGTAAAATTGCAGTACGCCTTGTTTCGATGCCGAGCTGGGAATTATTTGAGGCCCAAACGGCCGAGTACCGCGATCAAGTACTTCCTTCAGCCGTTCATACCCGAATAGCTATTGAAGCCGGAGTATCCCAGGGTTGGCACCGGTATACAGGTGATCGGGGAGAAGTGATTGGGATAGAAATGTTTGGCGCTTCCGCACCGGGTGAAGTCCTGATGCGTGAATATGGATTGACTGTTGAAAATATTTGCACACATGCGGTGGCGCTGTTAAACAAAAACAGGCATGATTAACGCTATAGCGCAAACAGCAGGTTCTTTGAAACAGATTGGGATTGCGGCGGATCACGGCGGATTTGAATTAAAAAAATATGTCGTGAGAATGCTGGAGGAAGCAGGGTATGAAGTGATTGATTTTGGAAACAGTGAATGGAAACCAACTGACGATTATCCTGATTATGTTATTCCACTTGCCCATGCCCTTGCAAATGGGTTCATTAAACGTGGAATAGCAATCTGCGGAAGTGGTGTAGGTGCATGTATCGCAGCGAACAAAGTGACTGGTGTAAGAGCCTGCCTCATTCATGAAAGGTACTCGGCTCAACAGGGAGTTGAAGATGACAACATGAATATGATCTGTCTCGGTGGTCGTGTAGTTGATCCTTCATTTGCCTTGGAATTGATTATCCTTTTTCTTACAGCAAAATTCAGCGAAGAAGAAAGGCACCTGCGCCGTCTGGCAAAGGTAGCAGAGCTTGAAAAGGTCTAAAAATTGTAATAACTATGGAAATAAATCCATCCGCAGGAAAACCGGCTCAACAGGATATGCTGGTAAATATTCCTAAACTTATCAGTGCCTATTACACTGGAATGCCGGATCCATCCGTTCCCGAGGAATGCATCGTGTTTGGAACATCAGGCCATCGTGGCTCGGCTTTTAAGAATAGTTTTAATGAAAGGCATATTCTTGCAATAGCTCAGGCCATCTGCGACTATCGACGGGAGCAAAATATAAGCGGTCCTTTATATGTGGGAATTGATACCCATGCTCTTTCGGTACCGGCTTTTGCCAGTACGATGGAGGTGCTGGCTGCCAACGGTGTGGAACTCATGATCGCAGCGGGGGATGAATATACGCCAACGCCGGTTATCTCACATGCTATTTTAACATACAACCGTGGCCGCAAAACAGGATTGGCAGATGGGATTGTTATTACTCCTTCTCATAATCCTCCGGATGACGGCGGTTTTAAGTATAATCCTCCCAATGGCGGACCTGCCGGTACGGATGTTACAAACTGGATTGAATCGAAAGCCAATGAGTTGCTCCGGAACGATCTTAAAAATGTGAAAAGAATTTCTTTTGAAAAAGCGCTGCGGTGCCCCACTACGCATCGACACGACTATATAAATACGTATGTGAATGATCTTGAAAACATCATCGATATGCGCGTTATTCGTAATTCAAAAATCAGTATAGGTGTTGATCCTTTGGGAGGAGCGGGTATTCATTACTGGGAACCCATTGCAGACCGTTATAATCTGAACCTGACGGTAGTCAATAAAATTGTTGATCCGACGTTTAGCTTCATGACACTGGATTGGGACGGGCGAATCCGTATGGATCCTTCTTCCCCTTATGCCATGCAGCGCCTGATCCAGCTGAAAGATCGTTTTGAGATCTCTTTCGGCTGTGATACGGACCATGACCGGCATGGCATTATCACCAAAAGTGCCGGACTGTTGAATCCGAATAATTATTTATCCGTTGCTGTTTGGTATCTTCTGCAGCATCGTCCGAAATGGCCCAAAGCTGCTGCGATTGCTAAGACGATTGTTACCACCGGGTTAATTGACCGTGTTACTTCTAAATTTGGCCGAAAACTTTATGAAGTGCCGGTTGGTTTTAAATGGTTTGTGGATGGATTGCTGAATTCTTCCCTTTGTTTTGGAGGTGAGGAAAGTGCGGGAGCTTCTTTTTCCAGGTTAGATGGAAGCGTCTGGACAACGGATAAGGATGGATTCATTCCGGCCTTGCTTTCTGCTGAGATTACTGCGAAGACGGGCCGTGATCCGGGTATACATTATAAAGAACTTACGAAAGAATTAGGTGAGCCTTTTTATGACCGTATTGAAGCAAGTGCTACACCTGAACAAAGGGAGAAATTAAAAAAACTTTCGGTTTCGCAGGTAAAAAGCAAAGAGCTGGCAGGAGAGAAAATTAAGGACATCCTTACCAATGCACCTGCAAATAATTCTCCGATAGGCGGATTGAAGGTCGTAACGGAGAATGGATGGTTCGCAGCCCGGCCTTCAGGAACAGAATCCATTTATAAAATTTATGCAGAGAGTTTTTCAGGTAAAGCTCATTTGAATCAAATCATGACAGAAGCACAGGATCTTGTTAATACAGCCTTGGAAATAAAAGAAGAATTCGTATGAAATTGATACCCGCAGCGCATGAACTCATATCCAATATGAGAGTGTTTTTTCAAACAACCAGTGCGAAGCGCAGTTACCTGGACGAGGAGCCTTTAAGAGCGGAGTTGTTCAGCTCTGATCAGATGGAACGTTTTGGTAAAACGCGTGCAGGTACACATAAACTAAGCACAAAGCCCGCCAAAGATCACTTACTTAAACGACTCGCGGACAATGAGCTCATTTTGCATGAAGTGCGCAAGTTACTCACCGATTCCATAAAAAGAAAATATCAGATTACACCTGCGGGCGAATGGCTGATCGACAACTTTTACCTGATCGAAGAACATATCCGGAATGCCAAGACCCATTTTCCGAAAGATTACAGTGAAGATTTGCCTCAACTATTAGATGGGGCCTCTGTGGGGCTGACACGTATTTATGACATTGCCCTTCAGATCATCTCGCATAGTGACGGAAGAATTGATATCGAGAGTCTGAGCAGTTTTGTGAAAGCATATCAGACAGTGACTCCTTTGCAATTAGGCGAGCTATGGGCTATCCCTATTATGCTTCGTCTTGCATTGATCGAAAACCTCCGGCGCGTTTCTTCCCGGATCGCGATCGACCGGGTTGACGGAAATCTGGCAGATTACTGGGCAGATCAGATGATTGAAACGGCTGAAAAGGATACGAAAAATCTGATACTGGTAATCGCTGATATGGCCCGATCGAATCCTCCAATGGTAAGTGCATTTGTATCAGAATTGACACGACATCTCCGGGGTAAAGGACCCGATCTTGCATTAGCACTTAACTGGATTGAACAGCAATTATCAGAAAGTGGACTTACCAGTACTGAACTGGTCAATGCGGAAATTCAAAAACAGGCTGCAGACCAGGTTTCTGTGAGTAACAGTATTGGAAGTCTCCGTTTACTGGGTGCTATGGATTGGCGTGATTTTGTTGAAACGCATAGCATTGTTGAACAAATACTGCGGGAAGATACCCTGGGGGTTTATGGTTTGATGGATTTTTCTACCCGCGACCGATACCGGCATGTGGTGGAGCGTATTGCACGGCAATGCAAACTGTCAGAGCATGAAGTAGCCAGCATTGCTATACAGTTAATGCGTGAAAATATGCCGTCAGGTGATCTCGATGATCGCACATCGCATGTTGGTTATTATCTGATTGGAAAGGGTGTCGCTCAGACAAAGCGCCTGACAAAAATGAAAGAGCCTGTCATTCAACGTATGCAGCTTATCCTGAAAAAATATGCTTTTCAGGTTTACCTGACTTTTATTGCGCTGATTACACTGATAATCACATCGGGCGTTTTGATTAAAGCGTATCCCGAGACGAAAAGCGGTTGGCTTCTTCTCTCTGTGGCTTTTCTTTCAGTCCTCTGTGCAAGCCAGCTTGCCATGTCGGTCATTAATTTTTTCGCTACGTTATTGGTTAAACCTCATTTGTTACCAAGAATGGACTTCTCCGATGCCATCCCTCCGGAATTCCGGACGTTAGTTGTCATTCCGGTAATGCTCACCCGTTCGGAGGAGATAGAAAAACTAATAGAATCATTGGAAGTTCGTTTCCTGGCAAATCGAAAGGATCAGTTACATTTTGGACTATTA
>JABDFG010000057.1 GCA_013286655.1 Bacteroidota bacterium | reverse complement strand
GCTCCAGGACCATTTTCAAATGCTTCAGCACTAAATTCCCTTCTTCGGGATTAGAAATACTCAGACTTTCGGGATTAAGGATTTCATTAAATCCACATCCAGCTGTATCAATAAAATCAAGTGCAGAATTCAAAATAGTTTCTTCTTTATCAAAACTCAACAGAGTCTCCTTTACCGAAGTATCCGCCTTTAAATTCCCCTTATAAAATTTACGGTTGGAAAAATTCATAATATGCTCGTGCATGCGATACTGCGTATCCAACATCACGGAACAGCTTTCAATTTCCATACACCTCTCAAAGAGTGTTTCCTTCAACCCCTCTGCCTCCGCTTTTTTGGATTTTACCGTTGGCGGCAATTGAAAATGATCTCCCGCAAAAATAACCCGGTCGCAACGTGTGATAGGGATCCAACACATCGGTTCTAAAGCCTGTGCCGCTTCATCCACGAATAAAGTGCTGAAGTGCCGGTCCCGCATCATTCTGCCTGCCGACACAACCGGAGTGCAGGCGATCACCTGGGCTTTATCAAATTGTTCCTGTAAAATATAATCTTCGAGTACACGGGCATCTTTCAGAATTTTTTTCGCTTCCAGGTATAACAATTGCCGTTGTTCCCGTTCTTCCCTGCCAAATACCCTTTTGTATTTTCCTGCCATCCGAAAGTACTCGTCAGCAGTCCTTCGATAGCTCTTCAGATCTTTAAAAGATGGGTGGGCCGCTATCCTTGCATCCAGGGTATTGATAAGCACTTCTTCTGAAATCCGCGCAGGATTACCAAGACGCAAAACATTTATTCCTTCCCGGTATAGTTTCTCAGTAAGTACATCAACCGCTGTATTACTCGAGCTACAAACCAATACCTGGGTTTCCGTTTCCAATGTTTTGCGGATGGCTTGTACCAGGGTCGTTGTTTTGCCGGTTCCAGGAGGGCCATGAATGATCGCCAGGTCTTTGGCCGAAACGATCTTAGTGACCGCCTCGTTTTGCGATCGGTTCAAACCCGAAATGGAAAATGCTTTTACCTGATCAAAGGAAGCCGGTTTAAGCCCATACAGCACATCCCGCAACTGTGCCAATCTTGTGTGGGAAGCATTGATCACCTTATCCAAGGCGATATTCATTTCCCTGTAACCAGCTTCATCAAATAGAAGGTTAATTCCTACTTTACCCTCTTCACACCACTCCGGTAATTCATCGAGTGTCAGCGCAAGCCTGATTTTATTGGGACCAAGGACTTTGACGGTACCATTGATTGGTTCTGTATCCGGGATTGCATTTGAAAAAAGGGCTGCCAATTTACCCCCCGTAAAAAGGTGAGGTTCATTCTGATTAGACGTACGTTCAATATCAACAGAAAGATACTCCCCGAGACCAATTTCCACATTGGAAATGACTACGGGGTACCAGGTGACTCCATTCTCTTTGCGGTGATTGATATTATTCCTGGAAAAATGCTGACGGTATTGTTCAAAATCTTCATCCCGTTCAATTTTCAGAAGTTTACGTAAAAGCTGCAAACGTTCTGTTCCGACATCAATTCCCACCATTAACGCTTTTTGATTAATCCACAATCAATTCCTGAGCCTGATAGAGCGTATTCATTTTCTTGCCGGTGATATCAAAAAGAGCTATCTGAGTTGACTGAGAATTCAACAGCGTATACTTTACAATTACCTGGCCGTTTGCCGGATTAGGATAAACCGTCAAACTATTGATCGGGTTAATTTCAGCAATACCGGTAGGGCAGACTTTTGCCGTAACAATGAAGCTCGCAGTGTCTTCCATTGAAGTACTTGAATTAATCGCTATTTGCATAATTGTATCCCTTCCGGCTGAACTTAAAATCAATGGGACGCCATCCGTAACAGAAGTAGTGGTCGCAAACTGTACTCCGTTTTTATACCAAATAAATAAATCAGCAAGGGAAGATGTGTTTGTAAAATTTTCCGCTTTTGTCGTGCAAATAACCGAATCACTTACCGTGAACCCAGCCTGTGGCACTCCAGCTCCTGTGCGCATTATTTCCCCCCCTGTAACGGTATCTTTTACACCGATATAAACGTATCCATTGAAGGAACTCAGGCAGGTATATCCAGTCGAATTTTCCGCGTAGGAAAATCCGGTATTGCTTGACTGGGTCCAGATGCTATCCTGTATACACCTCCAAACCATATCCCCATAATTCAAACCCGAGTTATAAGGAGATATTCCGGCTACCCATAAAAAACCATTTGCTACGATCAGACTACTTAATTCATAGATTCCTTTCCCCTGACCAAATGCATCACCATTAACCTGGGACCATTGACTTCCATTGGACGTTTTCCAAAGCTGTCCTCCCTTAATACTGTTATTTGTACCAGCATACAATGCTCCATTATAGCTGCACATGCTTGCTATTAACTTATTACTGTTGATTCCAAAACCATTATCCGAACCTGTATTTTTTGTCCAGGTCACACCGTCCGACGATTCATAAATATGGGACACACTGTCATAGACAGCTGCATATAGTTTATTATTCCAGCTTGTCAGCCAGCTTACATTTTTAATGGCCACATTTATATTTGAAAAATCCAACACTTTGGTCCAATGTGTGGAATCTGCATCATTGTATAAGGTTCTCCAGATCGATGCCGCTCCGGTTTTGGTTGTATCCGATAAACCGACATACAGATAACTACTTGACGGAGTACCGCCTGGAACAACAACAAAGTCGGAACTCAATCCGGTATTCAGGTGATTTCCCATCCCCCGTTTGGAAATTTTTGTCCAGGAATTTCCATCCATAGAGCTGTAAATTTCAGCCCCTTTTATTCTGTTCGCAAGGCCCAGGTACATATAACCGCCACCAAGAGCGGTATGGCCCAGTGCCGTAATGTTATAATCGGAAGCCGCAAACGCCGGAGTAAACGAATTTACCTGGGTATAAGTTCCCCAATCGCCTGTGGATGACTTCCACAACTGGGCTGAAGAAAGCCCTCCCTTGACGAATGTTCCTGCAAAAATAAATCCGTTATATGCATCCATTGAAAATATTCCTGCATTTTTTGAACCGAAACCATTTCCTTCCACCTGTATCCAGGAGTCGTCCTGGGCAAATGTTACGTGAATATGAATGATTACTGAAATGATCGTCAGGAGTATTGTTTTCTTCATGTCTCTGTTTTTTAACTAATTAAATTTCCATTTTTCACTCCTGTTGTTTTCTGTTTTATTATTGGAGAACCAATTTTTTGACTTCATTGTTAAACCGGACAAAATAAATTCCTCTAGGAAAAGCACTCAAATCTACACTGATCTGATGTTCTCCTTCCGCTTCATTTGCATCGCGGATCACACTGAGTTTTTTTCCGGTTATTTCGTATATCTCCATGTGCGTGTATTGCGCATTTGGCAATGTGTATTTTAAACTTACCTGAGAATTTGCCGGGTTAGGTAAGATATCAAAAGCGGTAGCGGAACTTACTTCCCCAATGCCTAATGCTAAACGTGCCGCGGAACAACTGGGATCTGTTGGATTATTGTTTCTCCATTTTATATAATCAAAACACCACTGAAAGTTCTGACAATATTGTTTTGTATCCCATTGGATTATTGTTCTGACCATCCCGTCGAATATTTTGTCAGCTTTATGCAGATAGGAAGTATCCGCTGTTACGTGATATATCCAGGCATAGGCTGAACCCACCAGCATATTCAGATCGGGTTCCAGGGTCATGTCTCCTGTTGAGGTATAGACATCCGTGTATTTGAAAGCGGCCGAATCATTTCTTTCCACAAAGAAATTTTTCCACAGGCTATCCGCTGCCATTTTAACTGCCGGAAATATTCTCGGATCAGGACTTACTTCATTGTAATACACGATGAGCGTTTTAAGCGTCAAGCCAACCATAAAAGGCCTGGTATAATCTGAATTATGCACGTAAAACCACTGATCAAGATGACCAAGCGCCATATCCAGGTAATAACTTAAACGTTTATCATGCTGATGTTCTCCCATATCATTGCATTTAATGAATGTGCGGCTATTGTATGCCGTTTCCCGGGAAGTAGTGGTAGAAAGCAACCAGCCAAGGGGGAAATTATAGTCCGAGAAGTTTGCTTTGGTGGCAAACAAATTAATTGCATACCTGGATAAAGTATCTCCGGTTCTTATATAATCCTGGTATAATCCTTCTGAAAAAATATAATAGCCTGGTCTTAGCCCTCTGGCCGGAATTATTCCCAGACCTCTGCCAAACCCGTTGCGCCTGTCGTAGGCGCTATCCATGTCTCTGTTTGTAAACCTTGCGGTTCTCATGCAGGGCAACCAGGAAGCAGAGTCTTTCAGGTAATCGCTTATCTCATAATATACCAGCGTGGGATCGTAATCCCATTGCATGTCTGCCGTATCCTTGCAAAAATGTTGCCCAATACTTTTCATTTTACTTACAAAGGCAAGGGAGTCCGGTAAAGGAGGTAATGCGCAAAAAGTTTTCGTAACGACCGGCAACGGCTGAACAGGGTCAACAATGATGATATAAGGCTCGGTCCTGATCACTCCCGTTTTACCGGATTTGCAACGGATTGTAATCTCATATGTCCCAACCGGCGTTGCAGGGCTGGTTTGTACTCCAATGGCAAATTTAAAAGTACTGCCATATACTTTATTCCCGTCCGTAGCACTAAAACTATTGGAATAAGTACCAAAATCAGCCCAATCAATAGTGGCATGAGGTGGCAAATTTTCGAGGGTAGTCCATAAAGACTCTAACGTTGAAGCATTTCCAGTGTCCGTACGTGTACAATTTAATTCGAATAAGATTCTATAGCCTTGTGTGACATGATGAGGACCAAGGCTGCTAACCGAATAGTCGTACTCTGCTCTCCCCTGAAAGCTCATCAGCAGAAATGCAATTGATAGTCCTAAGTAAAATTTAGTTACGTGTGTCTTCATGTTGTATTTCTATGATTTATAATCGATTTTTCGCTCTCCATAACTAAGCTAAAAAAAAAAAATAGTAATTGCTAATTTCCGAAGCAGTTATCTGCTAAATTGATCATGAAATGTCATAAAAAAAAGCAGGCTGAGGTTTTCTGCTTTTTTTTAAACCAATTACGGTCTATCGATTGATGCCCTTCTCTATATAGCCTTTAATGCGGTCTACAAGTGGGCATAGGAGACCCATCTGAAGCAGGCAAAGGAGCATCTGTAGAACACAGATTTCCTCCCATAACAAGAGCAGCTTTCATGTCAGTTAGCCGTGTTATTATTCCTTTTTTTAAATTTAGCTTTTTTGCAAATTTTACTTTTTTCATGTTGATTAGTTTTATTTTTGCTTTTCCTTCAGTTTGCTGTTGCCCAATGATATTTCTGATTCAAAATTAGGCCTTCGTATATTTAATTTCAAACTAAAAATAGTCCAATATCGGTTTTCTAAAAAACCAGAAAACAAGGTAGAATTATAAGACTCCTGTGAGGGCCCAGATAATCTGGGCCTTATCTTAAATAGCCACAGGAATAAAGCACTTTTAAAAACAAATTTCATATCAGATCAATGCTTATATTTGTGTGCTAAATTAATTGGAAAGTAAACCAGGATTAAGCGCTTGCAATTATTTGCAAATGAAATTTGTGAACCAGGGAAAGTCAATAAGGGGGATTAGCTCAGCTGGCTAGAGCGTTTGCATGGCATGCAAGAGGTCACCGGTTCGACTCCGGTATTCTCCACCATACTGGTAAGTCTGCCTTTTCAACAGATTTACCAGTTTTTTTTTGCGCTCTATTTTTTTCATCCATTGCCTCCAACTCCCTGTCTTCATTGATATAGGAGAATGGCTCGACAAAATCTAAACATATTTTCTTCCCCCGCAAGAGACGGTTCGTTCAAGCGCGAATACTTCTACTTACATTCCAAACACCTCTACTTACTTTCCTTGCTGTTTCATTCAGTCGTGGATACGAAACCATCAGCAATTTATTCAAAAATGGTTTCCCTGTTTCTGTATATGTAACGGATTGCCTGCCTGCTCAATTAAAAGTATACGCTAAGGCACATCAGATTTGCATAGCTCATTTGCTGCGTGAACTCAATAATTTCATTGATATTTTCAAGTGCGGGTGGTCAGTTCAACTGAAACAGCTTTTCAAAAAAGCCCTTGAACTCAAATCACAAATGAACCCACAGGATTATTTGTTGCCCAATGAAAAAGTCATATTTATCCAACAACAATTAGACGAGTTATTGCAGGCTGACCTTAACGACAAACAGAAAAAAGTACGGACATTTATAAAACGACTCAACAAAAATCCCGATTCTATTCTCACTTTTCTCTATCACCCCAAAGTACCTCCAGACAACAATGGCTCCGAGCGAGTTATCTGCAATGCAAAAGTCAAAATGAAGGTGTCAAACCAGTTCAGGGCATTTGCTGGTGCTCACAGATTTGCCGTATTACGTTCCATTATCGACACCACCATAAAAAACTCACAAAATGTCTTGGAGGCTTTAAGTTTATTACCCAATTTAGCTAATGGCATCTGACAAAATTTCAGAAATGACACCTAATCAAGAATTAGTCACTTCTTTCTACCAATCTTTTCAAAAAAAGGATTACAAGGCTATGCAAAATTGCTATGCTGATGCTGCCGTTTTTAATGATGAGGTGTTTGTCAATCTTACTGCTAATGAAGTAAAAGCAATGTGGGAAATGTTTTGCATCAAAAGCAATACCCATTTAGATTTTTTCAATATACGGGCAGATGAAAAAAGCGGAACAGCAGAATGGACAGCTACTTACACTTTTTCAAAAACAAATCGAAAAGTAATCAACCACATCAAAGCAAATTTTACTTTTTCTAATGGCAGAATTGTAACACATACCGACCATTTTAATTTTTACCGTTGGGCATGTCAGGCATTAGGTGTGGCTGGAATTATATTGGGCTGGACATCCCTAATAAAAAACAGAGTTAGAAAGGAAGGAAGGAAAAACCTGATGGAATATATGGATAATAGGTAAAACCTGGCAAATCTTATTATAACTGCTGAGTAATTACAAAAAAATTACAAGGCACCTATTGATGAACTATCCTTCAACCGTCAAAGGCTTTTAGATGCAGAAAATCAACAGATCGTAATGAAAAAAGTAAATGCAGTGCACAACGCATTTATTAAAAATCAAGCGAGTTTGTCAAAATCTGATTTATCCGATAACTGGAAAGAAAAAATTAAAAATTTTGTTCCTTACAAATGGGAAAAACATCCATTCGCTCCCTATATGCTCACCAATAATAACACTAGGATTCAATACTACAGGAATCGGATTGCAGCATTAGAAGAAAAAAGAGTCTGCAAATGGCATCAGTACAAACGAAATTGATTTTCCGGAGGGTTCCGTTATTCTTAACTATCCAATGGATCGGATTCAAATCGCATATAAACAAAAACCTAAATTTGAAATACTATGCAATCTAAAATCAAAAGGTTTCCGCTGGAGCCCTTCAACTAAAGTTTGGCAACGTCAGTTAACAAACAATGCTATTTACAATACAGAGATAATTACAGGGCTTTCAATCAGTAAGAATGCTGACAAAGAATCACCGGAACGGGGCTTTTTTGGCCCCATTGGATCCTTTCCGAAACTATTTATTTACTATAAAATTTCCTCGGGAAATAATTTCAGTATCCGTGTTAAATAAATAGTAATAAATGCCCTTGGAAAAAGAAGAAATGTCAATTGTACAAGCACCCGTTTTTTGTTCTATTATTTGCTGATATATTAATCTGGAATCGGAATCCATAATTTTTAACGTAGCGGGGGATTTAAGTGATTCGGAACTTACAAAATTCAGTTTATCTGAAGTTGGATTAGGGAAAACATTAAAATGAATGGTGCTAGTATATCCATTTATCCCTGTTGGCTTAACTACAATTTTGACGGAATCAATGGATGAGCAATTGTTTGCATCGGTTACAATTACCGTATAAGTTGTCGTTTTTAAAGGGTCGGCTACCGGATTGTATATATTCGGATTATTCAGTGACGTCGAGGGGACCCATAAATAAGTTGTACCTCCCGAGGCAAATAAAGGAACACTTTGTCCACCACCTACTACTGTATCTCGGCTCGTATTCACAACTGGATTGGGTAGTGAAACGATACTAACGGCGGTTGTGGCTATGCAATTATAAATATCGGTGACTGTTACCGAATAGCTCCCTGAACTTAATCCGGATATCATTGAGCCCGTCGCCTTATTACTCCAGTTGTAACTAAGGATCGTTCCGGTAGTATTGACCAAAATTGTTCCTTCTGTTTTTCCTTGGCAGGTATTACTCGTGCTTTGAACAGTGACCGTTGGAGGTAAGGTTGTTACCACATCAACTGTAGATGTGGCTGAGCATCCATTCACATCGCTAACAGTTATAATATAGGCTCCTTTACTTAAAGCAGTATCAACATAACCCGAAACACCGTTGCTCCAGGAATAACTTAATGCTCCAGTTCCACCAGCTGCTATTGCAACCGCCTGCCCGTCATTACCGTTACATCGCGCATTAATTGAGCTTGCGGTCACAGTAATTCCGGAATTAACTACTATAAAAGATGTTTTTGTGATAGAGTCCTTATTTGTTCCGTTTGAAATTTTCAACTTAATCGAATATGAGCCTGATTTAGTATAGGTATCCACTGGATTTTGCAGGGTTGAAGAGTTTCCATCACCAAAATCCCATTTCCATGAATTTATTCCTGTTCCCGTTGACTTATCAGTGAAGTCGACAGTAAAAGGAATACAGCCTGTAGTTTGAGATACGGTAAAATTCGCAGTAATTTGAGCGAAAGCGGAAAAGCTCACAAGGAAGGCGCTCAGCAGCAATCTTCCCGTTTTAGTAAATAATCGTTTTTTCATGCGTTTTTTGATTGTTTATTAAGATAACCAGAATAATATATTGTTTTCATATTTTCTTATCAGATTGATCGTCCAGTGTGGCCTCCTATTCCACTTTCATACCAATTATTGCTTGAAACATCGTTTTTTTCTTCAATCTCATTTGATCCGGGTGTTTTCTGAGTCATTTCATTAATGATTAAAGACCAGATGAAGGGAATAAGAAAGGCAAGCACCCTATGAATATTTTTCTGACGAGAACTAAAAACGGCAGTTCGGTTAATAGTCCTCACACACCGAATCGCAGTAAAAAGGTGAAATGCGGTAACTACTATTATTATTCCCTGAAGGAGTGACATAGTAATGTAAACTTACTGAAAATGCTCTTGCAATTCGAAGATTTCCAATTCAATGAATTTCCTTACTATAAGCAACATTGTCATTTTATATATTGTTTTCATTATGTTCCGTAATTATGAAACAAATTTACTTCTGCATACACAGTTGTTAAAACGGCTCTTTGCTACGAAACTTCATTCAGAAGCAAAAAATGCGTCTATTTATCGGGAGTACAATTTTAATTCTTTACATTTTCATTTTTTGCAACTGACGCCTACTCCATTATTAAAATCTGCAATAAAAAATAAAATTAAAATGACTTTTTACTAAACTTTTTTTCATCAATTAATATACCCGAAACTGCATAAAGAGAAACTTGTATTGTCACAGCCCCATTAAAGTCTAAAAAATGTTAGTTTTGATACTGATGAAAGTCGCATTTTGCATTTACAGTTTGTTTCTGGTTTTTTCATTTGTGGCCGTTTCTCAAAATGAGGACCTCGCCAAAATAAAGAATTACGCCGAAAACATTGAACCTTCACCTGTTGATGCCAATGATACAACATTTGGAATTATACTTCCTGTTCCATCTGACGCCATCGTAAAAGCTTTGAAAAAATCCTATAAAAAAGACAAAAAAGAAGTTGAAAAATACGTGGTATTGGTTATGCTCAAACTTTATGCAGAGCAGGTTAGGTGTTGCCATAAAGCCTTTCAGATATGGGGTGATGGTTGTACGGAAGACAAAGAACCTCTAACGTATTATTATTTAAAAATCACAAACGAATGTAATCCTGACAAGAAGAACGCTTGTCTTCCATTTAAATCAAGTATGTCCTATCTTTGGGTTATGAAAAACTCAAGCCTTTTGGATTATGCACCTATAAAAGCCGAAATGGATTATATAACTGCATTAAAGAAGAATAATTAAAGGGCTTTCTCAAAATATTGCAATTATCCGCTGCTAACAGGGAAAGTTCAGCAAAATGCTCCTTTTTTAAGGGAATAAGCGTAACGTACTTTCCGCGTAAAGTTGTTGGGTGTTTTATCCAGTTTTGCATACTTCGTTTTGCTTTGCAGACGAGGGATCCTTGTCAAAGCTTCGGCATTTTGCTCATATCCATATAAAGCAGATTCCAACGATGTCCATCCAGGTCAGCAAAACCGCTACCATATATCCAGCCCTGATTTTCGCCCGGTTCGGCAAAGACCACACCTCCTGCATTTCTTGCCTTGTTCGTCATTTCATCTACCTCTTGTCTGCTTTCAGCATCAATAGAAAATAAGACTTCTGAACCTTTTGTAGTGTCAGACACCTCATGCCGAGTAAAATGTTTGAAGGCCGGTTCTTCAAAAAGCATCACGATGATTTTTTTATTTCCAACAGCAAAGCCATATTCGCTATGTTGAAGATTAAATAAAAATCCAAGTTTGGTGAAAAACTGTTTCGATTTGGCAAGGTTTTTCACGGGCAGATTAATCCATAATTCTTTTGTCATAATTGGTTTGTTTTATTATTTTTTTGAGCTTTCCTCTTTTATTGAAAGAAAACTTGCATTAGCCTTCAGGAGCTGTTCTTTTACCCTGAATTTAACGATTTTTGAACAGGTTTCAATAAACCTTTCTCTTCCGCCAATTTTTTAAAATCATCGGGCGTTTTTCCTTCTCAGGAGAAAAAAAGAAATAGACTAATCCCGCTCATTGCAACCATCAAAGCATCTTCAATTATAGTTATTGTGCTCATCGGCAGATTAAATACAGCCCCAAGGCAGGCACATTGTATTTTTTGCTTTTTCATTACGCTTTGCAATACTCCGATTATGCTTATACTCATTACAATGAATGTGATGGTATTGCTCCACCAATAAAGAGAAGGAATCAGGAACGAAATACCTAAAGCCAATTCAATAAATGGATAGATGTATCCGTAAGCCAGCCACCTTTTCCCAACAATATCATAACTGCTGTAACTCATTGCAAAAGTTGGAACGTCCAACAGTTTGAAAAAGGAAAAGACTAAAAAGAAACCAGCCATAAAATGACACATCCATTCTCTTATATCAAATCTTGGCTGATAAAGCTGAATAAGCAGTGTAACTGCAGTAATATAACCGAATATTAAAAAGATAGGCAGGTATGTTTTTAATGTTACCGGCTTTTCCATATCAATGGCTGCTGGCTGGGATTGTTCGGAAATATTGTATTTCGTCCCTTCCAATGCCGTTCTTAATTTATCAATGCTGATGTGCTCTTCCATTGTAATGTCTGCCTCCTGTTTTTCTAAATTTATATTTACAGAGGCAACGCCTTCTACTTTGGAAAGAAGGAGCTTAACCTTTTCAGAGCAGCCGCTGCAGGTCATACCTGCTAATTTATAGATGTGTGTCATTTTTCTTATCTTTAAGGTGATGAAAGTATTTACCCTCATACTAAGCATTAGTATTCTTTTCCTGACCGTGGCTCCTTCATTGCCAATAATGTTTTCATCAGGAGTAGCCCACTGTCAAATGTCCTGTTGTGCTCACGAAGGTAAAAAAAGCTTACCGAAAGAATGCAATGGAATGGGGAATCCGTTTATGAGCTGCTGCAATATCTTCGCACTGACGACAGAACCAACAGGATTATACACACCAATTTCATCCTCTAACCAAAATTTTAGTTCACCAATAGAACAATCCTGCACAGATTTTCTTTCTGACGCATGGCATCCTCCGAAAATTGTTTGACAAACTCATCATAGTTAAAAAATTAAGTCAAACGATTTTATCCTAAACAAAATGAAAAAGTATATGTCAATCATAGCTATGACACTATGTATCCTGACGTTCAGCGTCAACGGAGTTATCGCAAAAAGTGGAACAAAACCGACCACCGACTGCCAATGTTGCAAAGATTGCAAGGACGACAAGTGTAAAGACCTGTGCAAGCAATGGAACAGCATGACCGCAGATACTCAAAAGAGTGATGCGGGTAAAAAGGTCAAAGAAGAATGTGCCAAAATCTGCAAAGAGAATAAGGGCTGTTCTTCTTCTGGCAAATCCACTTGTTTACAAATGGATGGGAAAGGTTGCTGCAAAAAGTAAATTGCAGTCAGTGATTGTGGAACGCCTCTTGTTGGGGGCGTTCTGCTTTTAAGCAGTTTACAATTTTATCCGCACTGCAATATTAAATACCCTGCCGTCCAAAGGTGCATAAATCTCTTTGAAAGTCGGATTTTCAGCTGAACCGATAATAATATTTTCAAATCTTGTTTGCCTGACATCAAATATGTTTTCACAATTCAAGATGATGCTAAAATGTTTAAAATGCTTCTGCAGGATAATTCCTGTAAGGAAATAGGGCTGGGTATTGGATTCGTTGTAGTCCCGGTACATGGATGAGGTATAAAATTCTTCCAAAGCGATGGAATATTTACCTTCCTTTTCATAAATGACATCTATAACAATTCTGTCTTGAGGAGTTAAAGGAACAAAGGAGTGTGCTGCGTCATACTCTCTTCTGGCATCCACATACGTATATCCAACAACAAATTGAAGGTCATCCAGCTTATAACGGATATTGCTTTCAAATCCCTGCGTTACCACTGGTTTTGTTTCGGTCTGGAATCCAGAGGGTTCCAATTCCAAAGGGTCATTAATCTGCGTTATAAAGAATGATTGATTAAGGGTTATCATTCCTTCGTCTCCGATACGTCTCCTGTAATTGAAATCAAGATTAGAACCGATTGATTTTTCAGGTTTTACACTTGCAGACAGTGTCGGAACAGTATTAATTCCCTGTTCCTCGGATTCTGTTGAAAATATGGTTGGCAACATATATCCATAACCACCTCCGCCTCTTACATAAAAAGCCTTATTGAAGGTATACATTAAAGCCAGTCTCGGCAAAGCAAAAAAGCCAAACTGGTTTACGTAATCGGTACGAAAACCTGCCTGTCCTGACAACTTATCTGTAGGTTTCCAGTCGTCTTGTAAAAATAGTCCTGTGGTTACATAATTATAGTTTCTGAGGAGATGACTTTTGGTGCTGTCTTCATTGAATTTTTCAGAAGAGACATTAATACCAGTTACAAATTGCTGCCTTTTTATTCTGAAATTAAATGATGCCTCGGAATAAGAACTGATTTGAGTACCCGCAAACTGAAATGTCGGCTGGTTAATTGCCCCATTAAAATAGGAAATGCTGTTTTTTACAGTGAATGATTTATTGTTTTTCAGCTTTTTCTCAAATTTCAACTGATAGGAAGCACGGCCGGTTATATCCTGCTCATAGAATCTGTGTAAACTGTCTGCATCACCTTTCAAGACCTGCATATCACCTCCTTTACGATTATCAAGAGTTCCGTTCAGTCCCAGACTCACCGTTGCCGAAGTATCCACGAAGTAATAGAAAGTGGGTTTAAAACTGAATGTCTGAACATCAGGTAAGTCGGAAAATCCATTGCCACTGACATTAACAGCAGTCTGAAAACTGTTTGCCGTCATCAGGCTAAATCCAAATTTTCTCCATCGTTGGGAGAAGTAGGCATTGGCATCAGAGCCCAACAGCGAAGTCTGATTGAAAACAAAAGTGAGTTCCCTGTTTTCGGTTGGCTGTTTTGTGATCAAATTGATTATGCCGCCTATCGCATCACTCCCATACAGGGAAGATGCAGAACCTTTTATTATTTCTACCTGTTTCAGGTCAAGAGGCGGTATCTGCATAATGCTCAACCCCTGAGCAAAACCTCCATACAAAGGAAATCCGTCTTGAAGAACCTGCGTATATTTTCCATCAAGTCCAAGCATGCGTATGCTGACGTTTCCATTGGTAGCGGAGGTTTGTTGAGCCTGAATACCCGGTGATTCTTGCAGGAGCATAGAGATATTGGAAGGCTTCATACTGCCTTCCTCATTTACCTCCTCTTCACCAATGACCTCTACCTTTATGGGAACATCTTCAATCCGCGAATTCGTTCTGGTAGAGGTGACAATTACTTCACTGAGTTCAGTGTCTTCATTTTTTAGAAAAATTTCAGCCGGCTGTTTTAACAGCGGAAATGAATATTCCACTTCCTCTTTTTCGTATCCGCTGAATGAAAAGACAATTTCATATTCTCCCTTGGGAATATTATTGATTACGACTGTTCCAGATGTGTCCGTACTTGAACCGATTTTCAGTTTACTAATATAGGCGGTGGCTCCAATGAGCTTCTCCTTTGTCTTTTGGTCTTTAACTATGACTTTGAATGTACTTTGTCCTAAAGCCAACGAACTATATACTATTGCCATTGCAGGCAAGATAAGCTTTGTCATTTTGTACTGATTTAAGTTAATGAAACAAATACGGAAGGCTAATCCTTGGAAAGGTGTAAACAACCGACTGCGGAAAACACTAACTTATTTTGGGAGGCTGCCAGATTTTAGAACGGAAGCTAGTCTGGAATTGGGATTGATAAGTTGTGGAATAGCTTTCTGTAGAAGCAGCTACGGGAATATTAACTAATTGCGGTACGGAAAATGTAAAACCTGAACAACCGACACAAGAGCATAGACTAAACGGAGAACAAGCGTCATCTCCATCATCCTTGCAATCTACATGCTTATGTGCGGAAGTTACGAGTTTATCATCACCATCGCAATCAATACACGGAGCCAAAGTGAGAGCCAATACATAAAAACTGAATATGAAACAAATGAATTTCATTTGTATAAAGGTACTTCTTAAGTCTGAGTTAATTTATATTGAAATATAATTTCATTCCTGATTACGCAATTTTTAGACCCTAAGCGAGCCACGGAAACCTCTCCCTCCAAAGTAACAAGGAGCAGTATTGTAGTAGACAAAGACTTTGCCGTAATGAAAACTAGCATAGATGGCTCCTCCTAGTTTTCTAATTTCAGATGGCGTTTTCAACCAGTTCTGAGTCTTCGTATCAAATGTTCCGAGTTTTTGCAATTCCTGATATTCCTCTTCTGTCAAAATTTCTATACCCATAGATGTCGCCATGCCAACGGCACTATTTTTCGGTTTATGTTCTTTCCTTGACTCAAGTGCCTTTGGGTCGTAGCAAATACTTCTGCGACCAGTCGGACTTTCAGGTGAACAGTCATAAAAAATGTATTCGTTTGTCTTTTTATCATATCCCACTATATCAGGTTCACCGCCTGTTCTTTCCATTTCACAGAGCGACCATAGTTTTTCTGTATTGGCTTCCAGTTTTGATTGCACTTTCGCCCAAGCAAGACCCTTATGACGGTTCATATTTTTCTCAAAACGGGCTTTTAATGTTTCCAACAGTTCAATGCGTGGTTTCGGAGACAATTCCTTTCTCATTTTACTTATTGATTTTCAAAATCGATTTTCATATTTGCTGGCTGCAAATAGCCTGAAGGCAGCTTTTTGGCACTTAATCTCTTTAGGTTTGGCACGGTAGTACGCTGTCTATTTATGTTTAAATATTCCATAAGCTGCTACCAACACCCATATTATTTCCATTACCATAAAAGGAATGGAATTCATTAGAAATGCTCCAGCAAAAGCAAATGAGCCACCAGTAATATTCATAAGAAAATACATTTTTGATTTTTCACTCAGAAAATTAAATGTATTCAGAAAAAACGCCAGCAATATGAAAAACACTCCCACACTACTAATAATATCTTTAAGTTCCATAGCCATTTTGAAATTACTGTATAACCAGCTTCTGCCTGCCTAAAGTATTGTTCTAAATATCAGACAACTTTTCTTCATTGAATAACATTTTTTTAGTTTCCAGATAATCAAAGATAAGTTATATAGTTAAACAATTTCCTGCCCTTAATGTAATCGGGTGAAGGCATTTTCGGCCTGCGGCATTCTGTTTTTCAAGGACTACTTTATCGTAAATTTGCAGAAACGTAAAATTAATCATGTTTCGTCACAGGGGCAAAAGCAGAACATACATCCACAACCTGCGATTAGCTTCCATTTTGTCGCTTATTGCAGGAATGGTCAACATCTGTGGTGTTTTGTCTGTTAAAACACTGACCACGAATATTACAGGTCATTTTGCATATTTTGCCGAAGAACTTTTTAATAAACATTACGCAGGAGCAATTATCTTTTTAATGTTCATTTTATGTTTCCTCCTGGGTGCATTTGTTTCAAATATTTTGGTGGAAATAGTATCCAGAATAAAACCAAGAATTTCACATGCTTACCCAATGATAATTGAAATATTAATTTTAAGTATTGTGGGAATCTTCGGTTATCGTTCTGAAATGTCGAACCTCGGCAGTCAATTCATCGCCTGCGCCTTATTATTTGCTATGGGATTACAAAATGCTTTGGTAACTAAAGTTTCGCATTCCACAGTTAGAACAACGCATTTAACAGGTTTGTTTACTGATTTGGGAATTGAATTATCACAATTATTTTTTTATCGCAACCCTATTGAATTGCAGAAATTATCACGAAGTATTTATTTAAGATTAATAATTATCGTCTTTTTCTTTATCGGTTGCGTACTCGGAGGATTTCTGTTTATGATATTTAAACTGAAAACTCTTTTGTTTGCATCAAGTTGTTTAGTGGTTGCATTATTTTACGATACTATTCGCTATCGTTTTTACTTATATAAACGAAAAATGC
>JABDFG010000056.1 GCA_013286655.1 Bacteroidota bacterium | reverse complement strand
AATTCGGAGACGGAACTACCTCTACTTCACAGAATCCAGCTCACACTTACCCAAATGCAGGCACTTATGATGTAACATTGGTGGTTAATTTTGGAGGTATTTGTACAGATTCTCTTGTTCAAAAATCATTCATTACTATCAATCCAAAGCCCGTGGTTGGATTTACAGCCGACAATCTGAATCCCTGCACCACTCCTCCCGTTACTGTTAATTTCAGGGACACAACAAAAGGTTCAACTACCTGGAACTGGTCCTTTGGTGATGGAAGTCCTAACTCATCGGTTCAAAATCCAGCACATGTATACACTTCAACCGGTAAGTATACCGTTAAACTTGTTGTTTCAACAGCCTCCGGCTGTAAGGATAGCCTGACCAAAGTTCAGTATATTCAAATCGCTCCCCCTCAGGCTATATTTGCTACCAATCCCAATCCTGCACAAGGCTGTGTCCCATTACTGGTTAATTTCAGGGATACCTCCTTTTCTGTCCAGCCCATTACTAGCTGGGCCTGGGATTTTGGAGATGGAACGACTTCCACATTAAAAGACCCCAATCATACCTATGTCGCGACGGGGATCTATAATGTTAAATTGACCATTACCAATTCGTCGGGTTGTTCATCTACTACTACCATATTATCCGATGTGATCGTAACTACTAAACCAATTATTGGATTCGAAGCTTCTCCGCTTCAACAATGTGCATTAACAGCCGTTACTTTCAAGGATACCTCTAAAAATGCGACCAAATGGGTCTGGAATTTTGGGGATAATCAAGGTGCTATGGGAACACCTGTACCTCATTTATACAGCGATACGGGCTTATTCACCATCCAGGAGATCGTTTACAATGTCGGCTGCGCGGATACCTTAAAAAAGACCAATTATGTTCATATCAGCCCGGGAGTTCCCATCTTTACGACTTCCTATAAATGTGACAGCGTATTGTCCAGAACCTTCACGAATAAATCCATTGGAGCTGATAAGTGGATCTGGAACTTCGGGGATGGCACACTTGATTCTACCGATTATAATGTTACACATACCTACGCCACCGCCAATACGTATAGCGTAACATTAACCGTCTTCAACAATAAATCACTCTGTAAAGTAGACACTACTTTACAGCTATTGCTAATCGATCTTGTTCCGAATTTCACCTTAACTACTCCTTCACAAGGATGTAATCCCTTACAAGTAGATTTTACGGATAAGACAATAGGTGGAAGTCCAACCAATTATAAATGGATATTTGGCGATGGGACAACAATTTCCGGAGCAGGAAAAAGTACCACTTCGCATACCTATACTACTCCCGGCTCCTACACAGTAAAACTTGTCGTAACCGATGCTTTTGGCTGTCCGGACAGCATTATAAAAACAGACACCATCAAAGTTTATGATATTATTCCTGCTTTTACAGTAACACCGCTTGGTGGTTGTGATAGTCTGAAAGTGACGTTCCAGGATAGTTCGAAAACGAATCCTCGGGCTACAAACTGGCATTGGAATTTTGGAGACGGAGATACCTCCGATGTTGAAAATCCTGTTTATTATTATAAAAAAACGGGAATATTCTCTGTTACGCTTAGCGTTGGAAATGCGGATGGAGCTTGTTCTATTACAGAATCAAATATTGTACAATTTCAATTGCCCATAGCTGGCATTTTGGTTGGCAATCATGATACACTTACATGTCCGGGAAGTACTATCAACTTTAATGCTACTACTTTATCCAAAAATGCTAACAAGTACAGCTGGAATTTTGGAGATGGCTCTCCGCTCAGTTCAACTCCCAATCCCCCTCATTTCTATACAGCTAATGGAATATATACGGTGAAATTAGTGGCGATTGACTCTATTCGGGGCTGTAGCGATACCTTAACGATAAATAAATTGATTTATATTGATAAACCCGTGGTCGGATTCAAAGATCCCACTATTATTAATATCCCTTGTCCTCCATTGTTTCTTCAATTTATTGACACAAGTAAATCAATTTCCGGAATTACCTCCCATATCTGGAATTTTGGAGATGGGAACATTACACCCCCTTTAAAAAGTGATTCCGGCTCTAATACCTATACTGCCCCAGGGAAATATACGGTTACCGAGATTGTCACCAATAAGGCCGGATGTACGGACAGTATAAAGAAAACAGATCTCATTATTGTACATGGTCCTACCGGAATTCTGACCGTTCCCCCTTCCGGATGTATACCGCTTGCTGCAAACTTCACCTTGCAACTCTTTAACACAAAATACGATACGCTTACATTTGGTGATGGAAGTATTTCAACAAAAGACACCTGTTGTATTCTCCATGAATACACTTCTCCGGGAACTTACCTTCCCATCCTTATTCTAGTGGATAGTGCAGGCTGTCGCTATATTGTTCCATCGAAACCTACCATTTCTGCCACACCCTATCCTGTTCCCAACTTCACTTATGCTCCTACCTATCCAAAAGCGGGTGCAAGCGTTCAGTTTACAGATGCAAGTAATCTAGGAACTTCCTGGACCTGGGATTTTGGTGATACCACAACCAGCTCAATGTTGCAGAGTCCGGCACATATTTATAAAAAGAGTGGTATCTACCTGGTCAAGGAAATCGTGGATAACGGAGGCTGCATTGATTCCATTTCAAAATTGATCACCGTAATCGGAGATCTGGTCATTCCGAATGTATTCAGTCCAAACGGAGACGGCACCAACGACACTTTTGACGTTGGAGAATATGGATATACCCAGGTTGCCATACATATTTACGATCGTTGGGGAATTGAACTATACAATAAGATCGCTGAAAAAATATATTGGGATGGCCATACAACCGGTGGTGTAGAAGTTCCTGCGGGTACTTATTATTATACCGTTGTAGCAACGGCCATTGGGGGAGCAAATACCGTATTAAAAGGGTTTGTTACCTTACTCCGGTAAAAGCTATTTCAAAAAATCAGGAAGCTATTTCCAATTCTTTGGGGTAACACAGGAAATGCTTTTTAACCGTCCTGGACAAAACATCAATATTCAATTGATCCGAGGCCTGAGCAATATCACTGAGACTCCCATCTTTAAATAAAATATTGATCCGGATTTTATCCGTACGATAAGCATCATTGGCAACGATACCTGAAAAAACAAAATAAGAACAATCATTTTGTGCTAATTTATATTCTTGTTTCACTTTAGCAGTTAGTTCTTTTATCAGATTTTCTTTGAAAGGCTGATTCTGCAATTCAATGTGGAATAAGTGACGGTTCATTATATTTTCACACATTCTGGCAATTACCGGATCTTTATGTTTAGCCCAAACTTTTATAGAAGCCATTACATCATTATCATCCAGTTCCGCAAAAGCATCCAGAAGATCTTTGTTGTTAACAAAATCTGCTTTACCGTGTTTGTTGTATAAAAATTCCTTTAAGGCAGGAGTACAGAACAATTCGATTTTTTTCTCTGCTAAATCCTTTGCTCGTTTCAATATATTAACCAATAAATTTTCTGCGCCGATAACCGTTTTATGCAGGTACACCTGCCAATACATGAGTCTGCGGGCAACAATAAATTTTTCAATAGAATAGATCCCCTTCACCTCCATCACCAATTCATTGTTCTGAACATGCATCATTTTTATGATCCGGTCACTGCTGACAACCCCTTCTGAAACTCCTGTATAAAAACTATCCCGCTTCAGGTAGTCCAACCGATCAACATCCAATTGGCTGGAAACAAGCTGATGTAAAAATTTCTTTTTGTATTTATCCTGAAATACCTTTATAGCAAGTGATAACTTCCCCTCAAATTCCTCATTCAGCCTTTCCATGAACAATTCAGAAAGGTCTTCATGATTAATCCCATTCACAATACTATTTTCAAGTGCGTGGGAAAACGGCCCATGGCCAATATCATGCAGTAGTATAGCGATGGTCGCCGCTTCCGCTTCTTCTTCGGTAATTTCAATCCCTTTAAATCGCAAAACTTCGATCACCTCGCCCATGAGGTGCATAGCGCCAATTGCATGGTGAAAACGGGTATGTAAAGCTCCGGGGTATACCAGGTTCGTAAGACCCAATTGTTTTATTCTCCGTAAACGCTGAAAATACCTATGTTCGATCAGGTCAAAAATAATCTCCCCAGGTATTGTAATAAAACCGTATACCGGATCGTTTATTATTTTTCGCTTGTTCAACATCAAACAAAAATAGTTATAAGTTAGTATATTACTACCTTTAAAGAAATGCATTAAAACTATGGAAAACAAAATAAACATACTCTGGGCGGACGACGAAATTGACCTTCTAAAGCCACATGTCTTGTTTCTGACTGACAAAGGGTACAATGTACAAACTGCCAACAGTGGAGACGTGGCTTTGGAACTCGTAAAAAAAAATAATTTCGATATTATTTTTTTAGATGAAAACATGCCTGGCCTAAGTGGACTAGAGACCTTAAGTAAAATAAAAAACAGTAAACCGGAGATTCCGGTGGTTATGATTACCAAAAGTGAAGAAGAACACATCATGGAAGATGCCATTGGCTCCAAGATATCCGATTACCTCATAAAACCCGTTAACCCCAGCCAGATTCTACTTTCACTAAAAAAGATATTGGATAACAAAAGACTCATCAGCGAAAAGACTACCTCAGCCTATCAGCAGGACTTCCGCAACATTGGCATGACACTGAGCGACAAATTGAATTTTGGAGAATGGTGTGAAGTATACAAAAAACTCATTTTTTGGGAGCTCGAACTGGATAAAAGCAAGGATCCAAGCATGACGGAAATTTTGAAAATGCAGAAAACCGAAGCCAACAAACTCTTCGGCAAGTTCATTGAAAACAATTACGTAAACTGGTTGAACGGAAAAGACAAGAATCCTCCCCTGCTCTCCCACACCCTGTTAAAAAATCGGCTGGCTCCTTTACTCGACAAAGAAGGTCCGGTATTTTTAATGTTGATCGATAACCTTCGTTTTGACCAATGGAAGATGATACAGCCTATCATTAATGAGTATTACCGGATTGAGAACGAGGAAATTTTTTCTTGTATTTTACCCAGTGCAACACAATACGCCCGTAACGCATTATTCGCAGGTTTGATGCCTTCTGAAATTGAACGAATGTTTCCAAAACTATGGATGAATGATGAAGAAGACGGAGGCAAGAATATGCATGAAGAGGAATTCATGAATGCACAACTCAAACGCTGGGGCAAGGATATCAAAATGTCTTATAATAAAATCACGAACCTCTCTGCGGGAAAAAAACTTGCAGAAAACATCCCTAATCTTTCCCAAAACAAATTGAACATCATCGTTTACAACTTTGTAGATATGATGTCTCATGCCCGTACAGAAATGGAGGTCATTCGCGAACTCGCGAATGACGAGAGCGCCTATCGCTCCATAACCGTTTCCTGGTTTGAACATTCTCCCTTGCACGATATCATCAAACAACTGGCCGAAAAAAAAATACGATTGGTTATTACAACAGATCATGGCACCATTAAAGTTACGGAAGCCTCCAAACTGGTTGGTGACCGTAATGTGAATACGAACCTGCGTTACAAGACGGGAAAAAGTATGGATTATGTAAAAAAAGATGTGTTTGAAGTGGAGAATCCCTCTGATGCTTTTTTGCCTAAGCAGCATGTGAGCAGCGTATTTGTTTTTGCCAAAGAAGACCTGTTTTTCGCTTATCCAAATAATTACAATCATTATGTCAGTTATTACCGAAATACATTCCAGCATGGAGGGGTTTCCATGGAAGAAATGCTGATACCTTATATCACCCTGGAACCAAGATAAGCCCGAAATCTCTTCTGCAATTTCTTAAACTCACCTTCCTTGGGTATAAATTGTTACATTAGCAAAACAATTTCTTAGCCTTATATTCAATTTTGTAAACCATGTCTTTTACACGTTTATTCGATCTTCTGCCTCATTGTTTAGAAAAATTTCCAAAAGAGGATGCGCTTGCCGCGAAAGAAAGCGGCACATGGGTACGCTACAGTACCAACGATTATTATGAAAATTCGGTTAACCTGGCGTATGGTCTGCTTAAATTAGGAGTAAAACCCTCTGACAAAATCGGCATTATCGCTAATAACCGTCCGGAATGGAATTTTACAGATATGGCTTGTCTGATGATCGGAGCTATTGATATTCCAATATATCCGACGATCAGCGACCATGACCTTGAATTTATTATTGGTGATTCAGAAATCAGCTATTTTTTTGTTTCGGGCAAAGATTTAGCTGATAAGGTCAGACGTTGTTCAGGAAAAAACACCGCATTAAAAAATATTTATTGTTTCAACAAAGTTGAAGGTGGACGACACTGGAGTGAAGTATTGGAATCCGGTAAAACAAACGCTGATCCGGAAAAACTAAAGGCCATCAAATCGGCCATTCAGCCAAATGATTTGGCCACAATATTGTATACCTCCGGAACCAGCGGTAACCCTAAAGGAGTAATGCTCTCTCATGCTAATTTAATTAGCCAGCTCCTGGCGGTTAAACACCTGATGCCAGTTGACCATCGCCACAGGGCGCTAAGTTTTTTGCCACTTAACCACGTTTATGAGCGAATGCTTACCTATAATTACTTCGCTTGTGGAACCTCCATTTATTATGCAGAAAGCATGGATACCATTTCGGCGAATCTCCAGGAAGTAAAACCGCATATATTCACATCTGTTCCCCGGTTATTGGAAAAAACGTATGACCGCATCGTTGCCAAAGGTTCGGAACTCACGGGTCTCAAGAAAAAACTGTTCTTTTGGGCGCTTGAACTTGGATTACGCTACGAAATGGATGGAAAGAATGGTACCTGGTACGAAATCCAGCTAAAACTTGCCCGGAAACTCATTTTCGTCAAATGGAAAGAAGCATTAGGTGGAGAACTGATTACAACCGTTTCGGGAGGTGCGGCCTTACAAGACCGACTCGCCAGAGTTTTTTGGGCCGCTAATATTCCGGTATTGCAGGGTTATGGCTTAACGGAAACATCTCCGGTGGTAGCTGTTAACTACCTGGCTCCGGGTTGCAATCGTTTTGGTACGGTAGGTCCTCTTCTGGATGGAGTACAGGTTAAGATAGCAGAAGACGGAGAAATTTTAGTAAAAGGTCCGAACATCATGCTTGGCTATTACAAAAATCCCGCCGCTACCTCCGAGGCGATTACAGATGGTTGGTTTCATACAGGGGATATTGGCATGCTGGAAGATGGTAAATTTTTAAAAATAACGGATCGTAAGAAGGAAATCTTCAAAACATCCGGAGGAAAATACATTACTCCCAGCATGATAGAGAACAAACTCCGGGAATCGCCCTTCGTAGAGCAAGCCATGGTGATTGGTGAAAATCAAAAATTTGCCTCTGCACTTATTGTTCCTTCTTTTAGTTACCTAAAGGACTTTTGCAGGAAACAGAATATCAATTACACCACTAATGCGGAAATGATTGGCAATGAAACGGTGAAAATCAGGATAAAAGAAGTGATCGAAAATATGAACAAAACACTTGCTCAATATGAAACCATTAAACGATTTGAATTAATTCCAAGAGAATGGATAATTGATGAGGGAGAACTGACTCCAAAACTGAACCTGAAGCGTAAAGTAATTCTGACAAATTTTAAAGCCTCAGTTGATAAAATTTATGGTTCGGATGTCCTTTAAAGCCGTATCTTCATACTGTGAATCAGAAGCCAAGAGTTAAATTCAGCAACAAAGACAAATCTCGTTTTTTTAACACATTACGTACCAATGTGGACGCTTATTTTGTCAGCAACAAACTGTCGAAGCATGCGAATACGGAGATGGTGGTAAAAACGATCGTCCTGCTGGCGGCTTACATTATTCCTTATTTCTGCATTCTTCTTTTTCATTTATCACTGATTCCTGTTTTATTACTTTTTGCACTAATGGGAGTCGCCATGGCCGGGATTGGCATGTCCATTATGCACGATGCCAATCATGGAGCCTACTCCAGTAATCCAAAAACAAACAAATTACTGGGGTATACACTGAACATGGTTGGTGTTACTGTCTTTAACTGGAAATTCCAGCACAACGTATTACATCATACTTATACCAATATTCACAATATGGACGACGACCTGGATGGTCCTCCAGCTGTCCGTTTTTCACCGCATCATCCTTTAAAACCCATACATAAATATCAACACATCTATGTTTTTTTCTTTTATTCATTACTAACGATTAACTGGTTGATTGTAAAAGATTTTGTACAATTGGTGAGGTATCGTAAAAATGGAGTTAACCGTACAAGTAAAAGAGAACACATCCGTAATATATTTGTGCTGATTTTTTCCAAATTGTCCTATGTGTTCTACCTGGTCATTGTTCCCTGCGTTTTTTTAAATTACCATTTTTTGCCTATTTTATCCGGAATCCTGGTGATGCATGCGATTGCAGGATTAATTTTAAGCATTACCTTTCAACTGGCACATTCTGTTGAAGAAGCTTCCTTTCCGCTGCCAAATGAAAAAAATGAGCTGGAAAACGACTGGGCCATTCACCAGGTAAACACCACGGTTGACTTTGCCCGTAAAAATCGGCTGCTCAACTGGTACCTGGGAGGCCTGAACTTCCAGGTTGTACATCACCTGTTTCCGACCATTTGTCATGTACACTACACTGCTCTTTCTGAAATTGTGAAGAATACGGCTGAAGAACATGGCATACCTTACCTGGAGAACCGCACACTGGGGGATGCCATCCGATCTCACCTCCAGACACTTAAACGTTTTGGAAACCAGATTTCCCCATCTTTAAATCCTGCTTAACCAGTTTTTTATGAGTAAACGTAGCATTAACAAAGTAGCCATATTGGGTTCAGGTGTTATGGGCTCCCGGATTGCCTGCCATTTTGCCAACATAGGTGTAGAAGTATTACTGCTGGATATTGTCCCGAAAGATGCTCCGGCAACTGATATGAAAGCCCGCAACAAAATTGTAACGGATGCTTTACAATTCGCACTTAAATCAAACCCCTCTCCCATTTATGCCAAATCATTCACCAACCGTATAACGACCGGAAATTTCGATGATAACATGAAGGACATTGCTTCCTGTGACTGGATCATTGAAGTTGTTGTGGAACGTCTGGATGTTAAGAAACAGGTATTTGAAAATGTAGAGAAGTTCCGCAAACCAGGTTCTCTCATCACATCCAACACCTCCGGAATACCTATTCACCTTATGAATGAAGGACGAAGTGAAGATTTTCAGAAAAATTTCTGTGGATCACACTTTTTCAATCCCCCCAGGTATCTGAAATTACTGGAAATTATCCCTACCTCAAAAACCTCGGAAGAGGTTATTACTTTTTTAATGTATTATGGTGAATTGTATCTTGGGAAAACGACTGTTTTGTGTAAAGATACTCCTGCCTTCATCGCCAATAGAATTGGTGTTTATGGTATTATGAGCCTGTTCCACCTGGTTGAAAAAATGGGATTGACTGTTGAAGAAGTGGATAAACTAACGGGACCTGTTTTAGGTCGTCCTAAGTCAGCTACCTTCCGCACCTGTGATGTTGTGGGACTTGATACACTCGTGCATGTCGCCAATGGCGTTGTTGCTGCTTGTCCAAATGATGAAGCCCGGTCAGAATTTACAATTCCGGGCTTTATAAACAAAATGGTTCAGAATAAGTGGCTGGGATCTAAAACAGAACAAGGATTTTTCAAAAAAACAAAAGTTACAGGTGGTAAAAGTGAGATTCATGCGCTTGACCTGCAGACACTTGAGTATAAACCTTCAGTAAAGGTCAAATTTGCTACGCTGGAAGCCGCCAAGCCCGTTGAAAATTTAAAAGAAAGAATGAAAATACTTCTGAAGGGCAAGGACAAGGCTGGAGATTTTTACCGTTCTATGTTCTTTGGTTTGTTTCAGTATGTTTCCAACAGGATACCCGAAATATCAGATGAGCTTTACAAAATAGATGCCGCTATGAATGCAGGGTTTGGTTGGGACCTGGGGCCTTTTGAAGCATGGGATGCGCTGGGCCTTGCCGAAACGGTAAAAGCAATGGAAGCAGCAGGTAAAAAGCCTGCCCAATGGATTTATGACCTATTAGCCGGCGGGGCCACTGTTTTTTACAAAGTGGAGAATGGAGTTCGTAAATATTACGATATTCCTGGCAAAACATATAAAACAATTCCCGGTACCGAAAATTTCATTTTACTTGACACCATTCGTGCAACTAAAACGGTCTGGAAAAACACAGGTACAACACTTACGGACATTGGAGATGGCATCCTGAACCTGGAATTCCACACCAAGATGAATACGATTGGCGGTGAAATAATAACAGGAATGAATAACGCTATTGACATAGCGGAAAAGAATTTTCAGGGTTTGGTCATTTCCAACGAAGGCGCTAATTTCAGTGCCGGTGCCAATGTCGGAATGATTTTCATGATGGCTGTCGAACAGGAATGGGATGAACTTAACTTTGCCATTAAAGCCTTTCAAAATGCCATGATGCGTGTACGATACTCTTCCATACCCGTTGTAGTAGCTCCCCATAACATGGCTCTTGGAGGTGCCTGCGAAATGAGCATGCATTCCGACAAAGTTGTTGCTCATTCAGAAACATATATGGGACTGGTCGAATTTGGTGTAGGACTTATCCCGGGCGGCGGCGGAACCAAAGAGTTTGCCGTTCGTTTATCCGATGAGATCAGAGAAGGAGATATTGAATTGAATTATTTCCGTAACCGTTTTTTGACAATAGGCCAGGCGAAAGTTTCCACTTCCGGGCAAGAAGCTTTTGAATTGGGTTATTTGCGTAAAGGAAAAGACCGGATTGTGATTTCCCGCAGCCGATTACTGGCAGAAGCTAAGGCAGACTGTCTGGAGATAGCAAAGGAAGGATACAGCAAACCTGTTCACCGAAAAGATATCCGGGTCTTGGGAAAAACAGCCCTGGGTCTGGCTTATCTTGGCGCCGACAGTATGAAAAGCGGAGGCTACATTTCTGAACATGATGTAAAGATTTCACAAAAACTGGCTTACGTTTTGTGCGGAGGTGATTTGTCAGCTCCGACATTGGTAAGTGAACACTACTTGTTGGACCTGGAAAGAGAAGCTTTCTTAAGTTTATGTGGAGAAAAAAAGACATTGGAACGGATCCAAAGCATTGTGACGGGAGGGAAAGTACTTAGAAATTAAAAAACAGCAAACATGAACGCATACATAGTAGCCGGATTCCGCACAGCGGTTGGAAAAGCCAACAAAGGGGGATTTCGTTTTACGCGTCCCGATGACCTGGCAGCCGATGTTATTAAGCATTTAATGGCTTCTGTACCAAATGTAAGAGAAGAGCAAGTGGATGATCTTATTGTTGGGAATGCTATGCCGGAAGCTGAACAAGGCCTTAACATGGGACGTCTGATCTCTTTATTAGCCTTCCATACAGATAAAGTTCCGGGCATGATTGTGAACCGGTATTGTTCTTCGGGCTTAGAAACGATTGCAATCGCTTCTGCAAAAATTCATGCCGGTCAGGCTGAATGTATTATTGCAGGTGGCGCTGAAAGTATGAGTCTGATTCCTATGGGAGGCTGGCGTATAGTTCCTCATGCAGGTGTAGCCCTTGCTCATCCTGATTATTACTGGGGAATGGGACTTACTGCTGAAGCTGTAGCAAATGAGTATAAAATTTCCAGAACTGATCAGGATGCCTTTTCTTTGAATTCACATATGAAAGCAATAGCTGCCATTCAGGAAGGAAGATTTAAAGATGACATTGTTCCCATCCGGGTTAAAGAAAATTATGTGGATGGAAATGAAAAAAGGAAAACCCGCGAATTGATCGTAGATACAGATGAAGGACCACGTTCCGACACTAACCTGGAGGCCCTGGCTAAACTGAAACCTGTATTTGCTGCTGCAGGAAGCGTTACCGCCGGAAATTCTTCTCAGACATCTGACGGAGCCGCTTTTGTTATGGTGGTAAGTGAAAAATTTCTTAAGGAAAATAACCTGAAACCCATTGCACGGATGGTATCATATGCCGCAGCCGGTGTGCCTCCCCGCATTATGGGTATAGGACCGATTGCCGCCATTCCAAAGGCCCTAAAGTTAGCCGGCATGAAGCAGGATCAGATTGACCTGATCGAACTCAATGAAGCTTTTGCCTCCCAGTCGTTGGCAGTGATACGTACACTCGGTCTGAACCAGGAGATCATTAACGTAAATGGAGGAGCTATTTCCCTTGGCCATCCTTTAGGCTGCAGCGGAGCTAAATTATCTGTCCAGATTTTCAATGAACTCAAAAGACGTAAAAAGAAATATGGCATGGTCACGATGTGCGTGGGAACCGGTCAGGGTGCTGCCGGAATATTTGAAATGCTCTAAATTTTACTTTTGTTGCGTATTCTAAAAGATTATCAGACTCTTTCCTGTTGTGTCCTTTTTATCATTGCTTTAAGCTTTCTTTTTTCTACTCAAAAATACTACCTATCCGATTTCGGTAATTATTATTATGGAAGTAAATTCCTGGCAGAAGGAAGATTTGACGCTACTATTTATGAAATAGGAAAGTTCAATCTTTTGGTAAAAGCCGAAGGCCTTGATCATTTTTTTCTAAACTATACACCAATTCCTCCGGTAACATCGCTCTGCTACCTTCCTTTTATTTTTACAAATCCATTTTTATCGAAAATTATTTTTGGATTGATCTCATTTTTATTTTTCATTGTTTCTTACAAAAGGCTGCTTCAGCATCTGAATATCCGGTCAGCCGGAATTGTTTTGTTGCCCCTGTTATTTTACATACCGTTTAAAAGCAATTTTTACAGCGGGCAATCTTACCTGCTGCTTTCCGCTTTATTAATCGAAGGCTTTCTCGCTCAGGAAAAAAAAAGACCCCTCCTTGCCGCACTTTTTTGGGGATTCTCAATAGCTTTAAAGATATTCCCGGCAATTATTCTGCTTTACTTAGTTGTATCAAAACAGTTTCGTTTGTTTGGTTACGTTCTTACTGCAACAATTGTAATTTCCGTATTACCTGCGCTCTTTATAAACCACGAAATTATCCTGAACTATTATACACATATTTTACCAAGATTAATGAATGGTGATATTAACGACCCATTTTCCAGTTCGTATCAATCTATGCAGGTATTGTTAAAACAACTTTTTATTCACGATGACCTGTTAAATCCAACAAATAGTTTCGACTTACCGCTTATTTACTTCTTACTGAATTTATTTTTTGTACTTGTCATTCTGCTTTTGAGTATCACTTTTCTAACGAATTCAACAAGGAGTAGCTTTTATAAATTCAGTACCACACTATTCTGCGGCATATTGATTAGTGGCTATGGAACCAATTACGGCCTGTTGTTGCTTTTATTTCCATTGTTAGCCTTTTACAAAGAAAGAGAATATCATAGCTTCCCTTTAGTTACCGCCTCCATTCTTATACTATTTACTTGTAGTGTTCCTGTTTATCGTTTTTTTGATTTACCTATATTGTTACGATTTCCAAGGTTGTATATGCTGTTATCATTCTCTCTTCTTTATTTTTACGAAACGAGGAGCAAGAATTTCAAATGGAGGTATCATCCTTTAGCAGTGTTTATTCTTCTACCGGCTGCACTTTTATTCAACAAAAAACAAACCGATCAGAGTTTTTACCTGCTTCCATCTTCCGGAAAGAATAACTTTTCATTTATTTACGATTACAACATTAATCAAAATGGTCTTCAGCTAAGCTCAATAAAAAATGATTATTTTCAAAAAGAATATATCCCATTCACCGTATTTATAAAAGATTCCAACAAATGTATTCTCCGAAACAATCAACTATATTATGAAGGCAGGCAACTTACCTTTGGCAGTGATAATAAATTAAAACCTGTCTTAATAAATAACAAACAACTCATTTACCTTTCTGATAAAAACAGGGGCCCGGGATTTTACACACTCCGGAAAATAAACATATAAACCTTTCATTTTATGATTTAACATGTATAAGCACCTAGAGCGAATAGTAATCAATGGAGTCCGGGTGCTTTTACCTTCTTTTACAGGATTCCTTGTCTCCTTTATTATCATCCGCTTTTATTCAAAGGACATATGGGGACAAATAGCGGTAGTATTATTGTATGCCAACTTGATCATTCATATTGTATCCTGGGGATTTAGCGATTATTTAATAAGAAAATTCAGCACCGATCCCGGAAGTATGCGGGATAAATGGGTTGAAATACTAAACAATAAATTTCTTTTATTCATCCCCTTTGCGGTTTTTATAGGCATCTATTTCAAAAACCAGACAACGGCAATACTTATTTGCTCCTATGTTTTATTGAAAATAATTTCCGGAAGCTATGACCCCATTATTATTCATACAAAAAAATATTTTCTATCTATTCTTTCCGAGCTCGTGTATATTTCAACCGTTATTCTGACAATATGTTCCTTTCCAAAAGAGGAAATAAATGAAACCAAACTGTTGTTATCCTTGTCAATAGGTGAGCTGTGCCGCACCTCTCTGTTAATATTGGTTTGCAAAAAGAACGTTTTTCCAGCGATAACCTTTAAAATAATTTTCTTAAACTATAAAAGTGCTTTCTCTTTTTTCTTGCTCCGATTCACCGGGCTGACCCAATCACGAATCGATCAGATTTTTGTTAATCATTATATGAATAATGCAGAAAAGGCCTTTTATCAGGTATTAGCGACCTTGCTCTTATTTAGTCTGTCGATACCTGATATAATAGTCACACCCTATCTCAAAAATCTGTATCGCTCTAAAATAGAAGTTATCCGAAAAATAACTAATCGGATACTGCTCATCAGCATTATTACCATTCCCCTTTCAATTTTTTCGACTGAATTTATCTTAGTTAAGTTTTACAAATTTGAATTTAATAATGATCTTTTATTGCCCTGTACGCTGATACTCTTTCCCTCTTACTACCTCGTTACCAAGTTTTATTTACTCTTCAGAATAAATAAAACAAACTGGGTTGTACTTCTTAGTTTTATAGGAACGGTCATAAATGCAACTGCCTGTGCTATGTTTGTACCTGCTTACGGTTTATACGGGGCCTTATGGTCAACGGCCATAAGTCAATGGGGAACGTTTCTTGTTTATTTGCTTCTATTCAACACTAAAGTTACAGTGTCCTTAAGCCCAAAGCAGGGACCGGAATTATGAGTTGTATTGTATTTGCAGTCATTCGGTCGTACTCTTTCTTTTAAAATGTATTAACATAAAACCGAAACCACCAAGAGATGTTATCCTCTCACACGAAAAATATTTTGCTGATGCCTTTCTGATTTTTGCGGCAGAATGTAAATAAGAAACATGTTCTGTATTTCCATAATTTGTAATCAGAAGTGGATCTTCTCTTTTAATAAGAGCTATTAAAAATCTTTTCGGATGATACCTTATTATTCCATTAAAAGTTGTGTCCAGCAAGGACGCTATCAGATGCCCTCCGGGATGTAAAATGCTTCCCATTTTTTCAAAAAACAAGGTAAGGTCGTGAATACTGTTAATGACCGCGAAATTTGCAAGTAATCCATCAAACTTAATATTGAAAGTACCTCCTGACCATTGTCTAAAGTCCGTTTGTATTCCCTCCAAAAACACAACCCTGTTATTTTTCAATTGTTTATCATTTAGTTCTACTGCAATATTTTTCATTCCGGAAGATGGTTCGCAGAAGTATACATTGAAATTATTTTCCGACAGCCAGAATAAATCCAGTCCTGTTCCACCACCAAAATCAAGTACATTACCTGATTTCACCGTATCCAGAAAATATTCTTTTACTTTACTCCGTACTTCTTCATTCGAGGAATAAGCGCACATCCTCCTATTGTATTCCTTTGCTATAGCGTCATAAAAACCGCAAGAGTTGTGCATCATTTTGTAAATGTACATATAAAGATTTTTTGAAAAAACATTCCCCTATCTTTACCTAACAGAGGCTAACAATGTGTATGATTCCAGATAAGGAGAATACCGCGATCATCTTTCTTACCACAATCTTATTTTTTTGTTTAGGATTGATCGGCATTTTTCATCATGAATTGTGGTTGGATGAAGCCCATCATTATTTACTGGCCCGCGATAGTTCAAGTATTCCTGAATTGATCTTTAACGCGCGATACGACGGCCATCCCTTACTCTGGAATTTTTTACTTTTCTTTATTACACGCTTTACGCAGGATGTTATCTATATGCAAGTACTTCATGTTTTTATTGCAACGATAACGGCTTTTTTATTTCTTAAGTATGCTCCTTTTGAATTAAAAATAAGAATTCTATTCATTTTTGGTTATTTCTTTTTTTACGAGTACACTATTATCAGCCGTAACTATGCTATCAGTTTACTACTGCTAGTCTGTATTGCTATTGCGTTCAGCAGACAGAAAAAGAATTTCCTATTGACATCTTTATTAATAGCCCTGTACGCAAACACTCATTTATTTTCACTCATTACTGCTGCAGCACTCTTCCTCTTGCTTATCCGGATTATGATTCAAAGCAAGATTAACAAGAAAACGATGCTTCTCAGTATATTCATCATATTAACAGGTATGATAATAGCTGTAATGTGTATTATTCCTCCATCCGATCATTTTTTAAAGGCCTATGATACAGACGCTTTTTTATCGTTTAAACGAATTGGAAAAGGGACTTCCGTTGTTATGAAAGGTCTTTTCAACTTTCCGGAAATTACAAATTACCATTCCTGGAATACCAACCTATTCGTTTCTGTATCTAAAAAATTAGCCGTATTTCCAGCAATCATTTTTTTCTTTATTCCGGCC
>JABDFG010000055.1 GCA_013286655.1 Bacteroidota bacterium | reverse complement strand
TATGAAAATAGCCAAAAATGCCCAAATCCCCCACTTGTTTAGTAAAAAACCTACAATAACAACCTGACAATCCGAGGCAACGTGGTTTTCATCCCTCTGTTTTTTGATATAGTTTTATCTTTTATAGTTAACATATTTTAATGAAACAGGAAGAGTTCTGATGAATAAAAAATATTTCTTTCCCCTTATCCTCCTTTTGCTTCATGCTTTTGGGTTAGTTGCGGGAGACGGAAATGGCATGCAGTTTACTGAAAACAAGGGCCAGGTAATTGACCTGGGAGGAAAATTACGTCCGGATGTTTTATACAAGGGCGATGGAAGGGGGGCTGGGATTTATTTACGTAAAACCGGTCTCAGCTATGTGTTTGCCAAAGGCAGGGTACTGACCACCCAAGGCAATCAAATTCAAAGGAAGCAGGCGTTAATGGAAAAGGATACACTTAAACTGCATAGGGTAGACATGGATTTTGCTAATTGCAATAACAACATAGTCACCCTGAATGAAGAGGAATTGGAAGGGTACACGAATTATTATTACGCCCATTGCCCCAAAGGAGTCACCCATGTAAAACAATACAATAAAGTAACATACAAAAATGTTTACAACAACATTGATGTTACCTGGTACGGTAACAAGGAGAAAGGCCTGGAATACGATATTGTATTAAAACCGCATACGGACCTGAAGCAGGTAAAACTGAACTGGAGGGGCGCAGAAAAAATGTTCATAAATGAGCTGGGAAACCTGGTAATAAAAACCAGTCTCAACGAATTTTATGAATCCATTCCCAGTGTTTATCAAAAAATAAATGGACAAATAGTCAATGTTCAGGCCCAATATGTGCTGAAAGAACTCCCGGATCCCAAATCTTCAGGCCCCTCCTATGAGGTCACTTTCAGGATTCAGAACTATCGGAATGATTACCCTTTAATCATTGACCCTGCTGCCTGGATTACTTATTATGGAGGTGCTCCTTTTCCTGGCCAAAATCAGGATGGCAATTCCGTTGTCACGGACGGATTGCACAATGTTGTTTTTTCGGGTTATACGGAGTCCAGCACTTTCCCCGTCACCTTTGGAGCTAATAAAAATATAATACAAATTGGGGGAGAAAGTGATCCGGCTTTGGTGAAATTCGCACCAAACGGTACACGCATTTGGGCAACCTATTTTGGAGGCAGCAACTGGGATGCCGGTTCGGGTGTTGCAGTAGATGGAGCTAATAATATTTTTTGGACAGGAACAACAGAATCTACTGATTTTCCGGTTCAAGCCTGGGGCGGGGCATTTATGCAGGGAATTGATAACAGCAAGAATACCCCGCCGTTGAATGCATGGATCGCTCAGCTTTCTGCAGCGGGTGCCTTGATATGGTCCACCTATTATGGTGGTTCAGGTGTTGAATTCGGTGAGGATGTTATCGTTGATCCGACTGGTAATATCCTGTTTACAGGTAATACAAGTTCAGCTGATTTTCCTGTCCTGAACCCTTTTCAACCCAATAATAATGGAGGTGGCGACGATGCATTTATAGTAAAGTTCAATAATGTGGGAGTTCGCCAATGGGCCACCTATTATGGGGGAACTGGAAAAGATTTGGGATTGGATATATGCACAGATGCCGGGAGTAATATTTATGTAACGGGTCTAACCTCTTCAAATGATTTCCCCAGAGTTGCCCCATTTCAGAATGCTTATGGAGGAGGAGCTTCAGATGCCTACATATGCCAATTGAATTCTGCAAATGGTCATCCTGTATGGTCCACCTATTATGGTGGTGCTGGTGCTGAATGGGGAACATCCCTTGCAACAGACGGACTAAATCATGTATTCCTGGGTCTAAGTACATCTTCAAATAATAAAATTGCAACAGTTGGAGCCTTTCAGGCTGCGCTCAAGGGCCCTACTGACGGAGCCATTATAAAATTTAGCACCGCAGGGGGCCCCCCTTTATGGGGGACCTATATTGGAGGAGGTAATGACGACGAAATAACCGGACTTGCGGTAGATCAGAATAATAATATTTCAGCAGGGGGAAATACGAAAAGCACGGATTACCCGGTAAGTTCCTGCGCTTTCCAAACAACCATGATAGGAACCGGAGATATGACGCTTTCGAAGTTTGATCAACAAGGATATCCGCTATGTGCCAGTTATATAGGCACGGGTGTTTTTGGAGTCACTCCTCCAGGGCTAACTGCAGATGGAAACACGAATGGATGTGGCGGCGGAAGCATAGCCGTTGATGGATCTTTTGCCTACCTGATTGGATCGGTAAACGATGCTGGGTTACCCACAACCCCTGGAGCTTTTCAACCCAATCATGATGGAGCAATAGGGACCAATTGGGCCATGCTACGATTATGTGCTTATTCCTGCGGTTATACGAACAAGGACGTAGTTACCTTTTCTACTTTGCCTGCCACGCTATGTACAAATACACCTGTGAACTTTACCCTCCACAATGCCTGTGACACATCCAACACTACTTACGCCTGGAGTTTTGCCGGAGGTAATCCAGGCACTTCCACTGTTCAAAATCCTTCCGGAATAGTATGGAATGTAGCCGGATCACACTCTGTATCGGTAAAAGTAACAAGCCCTTGTGATACAACGACCTATACGAATCCAATTACCATAGTTACCTGTGGTTCGATAACTGTCCAGGCAACAGGAGCAGCTATCTGTTCAGGAAGCTGCGCAGTGGTAACTTCAAGTGGCGTTGGAGGCACAGCCCCTTATACCTATACCTGGAATGATGGAAGTACTGGTGCAACCATCCATCCCTGTCCATTAATAAATACGACCTATACAGTAACGGTAACCGATGCAGCTTCCCTTAGTGCCACTTCAACTGCCGCAGTTGTGGTAGATCCTTCTATAACGGTAAGCACCATACCAACAGATGTAAGCTGTAACGGAGGTAATAATGGATCAGCTTTAGCTACTATTGCCGGGGGAACCCCTGGATTCAGTTATTTATGGAGTAACGCTTCCATAGGTCAAACTGCAAGCGGTCTTAGCATCGGAAACTATACCATAACGGTAACGGATGCCAGTGGTTGCACCGCTACAAATACTGCAAATATCACCCAGCCAGGAGCCTTGGTTCCGGCGGCAAGTCAGCAAACCGGAGCCGGCTGCAGCAACAGTCCGGGCGGGGGCATAGCCATAGCAAGTGCAACCGGAGGGACGGGATCATATGCCTATAGCTGGAACAGTGGTAGTACCATAGCTACTGCCTCCAGCTTGGCGGCAGGCTCTTATACAGTAACCGTTACCGATGGCAACGGCTGTACTCAAACCGCTGTAGCGGCTATCAGCAGCATTCCTGCACCAACGATCAACAGTTTAACGGGCACTCCGGTATCCTGTAACGGAGGCAATAACGGCACGGCAACAGTTTTTGCTTCCGGCGGCACAGGTGGTTTGAACTATAGCTGGAGTAATACATCAGCAGGAGTAACAAACATTACAGGCTTAACCCAGGGCATCTATGTGGTAAGTGTAACGGACGGCTCAGGCTGCACGGCGGTAAGCACGGTAAATATCACCCAGCCAGGAGCATTGGTTCCGGCGGCAAGTCAGCAAACCGGAGCAGGCTGCAGTAATGGTACAGCAATTGTAAATACAAACGGAGGAACAGTACCTTATGTGTTTACCTGGAGTAGTGGTAGTGTCCTTGCTACTGCCTCCGGCTTGGCGGCAGGTAACTATACGGTAACGGTGACCGACATCAATGGTTGTACCGCGAGTGCTACAGCAAATATCAATAGTATTGCGGGACCAACGGTAAGTATACAAAGTACAGCCAATACCTGTAAAGGAAAAGCGGACGGATCCATTACAATAATAACGACTGGAACAGGAGATACGTATACCTGGAATAATGGCCTTTCAGGGTTAACCATATCAGGTTTGGATACCGGCAGCTATTCGGTAACAGTCACAGATAATACTGGCTGCACGGCTATCACCTCAGCTGGCATCACCCTATTCTCCGATCCGCTAGTCACGGCGGGAACAAATAAAACGATTATTGAAGGGGCAACTGCTCAGCTGACGGCCAGCGGAGGTATAACTTACTTGTGGAGCCCCTCAGCCACATTGAGCGATTCAGCCATTGTTAACCCTATAGCCAGTCCCTCGAAAACAACAAACTATACCGTAACGGTAAGTGATGCCCATAGTTGTACGGCTCAAGACAGTGTACTGATAAAAGTTATTAATTGTGACTCTTTAAGCATTTTCATTCCCAATGCTTTTTCTCCGAATGGAGATGGGCAAAATGACCTATTTTATATAAGAGGAGCTAATTGTGTGATTCAAATGCGACTTTCGATATACAATCGTTGGGGAGAGCTGATGTTTGAAACAACAGACCAGGCTGTAGGCTGGGATGGCAATTATAAAGGGAAACCTATGAATACTGGAGTTTTTGCATATTACCTGACAGCCACTCTGTCAAATGAACAGAAGGTTTCCAGGAGGGGAAATATAACACTGTTAAGGTAAAAAATCGAGGTTGGATAACAATTCATTCGATTCTTGGGCTGGAAAAACTAAATTCGAAGGCTCTAAGGTCCTGATTATTTTTTTACTGGTTGGTTGAAAAGTGGCCAAATTGAAGAAATTTTGCACTTTTTTGCACAAATTTTTTAAATGCGAACCTGATAATTAAATAAATTATGGTTTTTTTTCTTCTGATTATCGGCCGAATTTTGTCCCAAGAGAATCCAATAGTTAAAATGCATACTAAACTAATAACGATGAAAATAAAAAAACAACACATCACACGATTATTGCTGTGCATTCCCCTTTTTTCCTTTGCGACCTTACCGGTAACCCTTGTTCCCGGCCCCGCAAGTATTGGGCAATACCAGGTTTGGGAGATGAGTTTCCTTAATTCCGGAACCTACGTTAATCCCTGGGAAGATGTCAGGATCAATTTGGTCTTCAATGATCAAACAGGAGATACCCTTAGACTCGGAGGTTTTTTTTATGACAAAGGGATATGGAAAGCCAGGGTGGCACCGACGAAAACCGGGACCTGGAATTATCACTATGGCTTTTTCGCAGCTGGGGATTCAGCTACAGGTTCCGGCAGTTTTACGTGTGTCGCTTCCAGCGAAAAAGGTTTTGTGCGTATCAGCAAGGTAAATAATTGGAGATTTCAATTCGACGACGGAACTCCGTTTTACGCCCAGGGCTTTCAGGGAAGTGTTTTCAGAGGACCGGGAGAGGCGGGGCCCCGAGGTCAGTTTAATCCAAACTCCTTTCAGCAGGTATATTATACCCTTTCAGGGAAAGACGATGATCTGTGTTATCGTGGTGGTGGTCTGGCGCATGGTAAGCCTTATTGCTACGATACAACCATTTTTGCCGCAGCGATGGACACCATGAATGCTGCGGGTTTCAACCTATGGAGGAATAATAATTATCTGAGTGCTTATGTTTGGGATTCTCTGAATACGGCACATGGTAATTATTATCTGAAAACACAAAGTCAATGGGAAGATTCCATGTTCATTATTGTAAGAAGTAAAGGTCTTCGGGTACTGAATGTTCCCTTTAACCCGGGAACCACTACCCAATTCGCCTCCTACTTTTCGAACTTTGGAACAGTAAAGACTCCTGCGGAATTCGCGCAAACCAATTCCTTCAAAAGGTATTTGAAATATTTATCGGATCGTTTCGGAGTGTATACTGACATTATTGAGGTATTTAACGAGGAGGGACCTCCATCACCAGCCTGGCTTGATTCAATAGTGCCCTATATGAGGACAATCGATCCCTATCATCATCTGATTACCACCAATTCCAATTCTTCCCAGGTGGATTACAAAGTACTTGATTTTGGCGCGACACATCATGGTTATTCCAATACAGATGAACAGGATGTAGATAAGGACGCATGGAATTTTGTATGCGGTTCAGTTTATGACTGTCAGTCTACCGGCCTTGAAAAAGTTGTTCCACCCGTGCTTTGGACAGAGATGGGAAATGCCGGACCCTTTTCCGATTATTTTCCAACGAGGTTCCGGATAAATGTATGGGCATCCTTTCTAACTCAAAGTCATTTCATGTATTGGGATGAAACCGGTATAAAGAGTGACACAGCAGCCGGAGGAGGGCCGGCCAATCAATACATTGGTCCGGAAGGAAGGCAAGCGGTACGCATATTGACAAATTATACTTCAAATTTTCCAATCGCTCACAAGGAGGACGATTCGTATACAACCGGGAATAATGCAATTAAAGTTTCACTTCCTTCCAAGGCAAGGGTCTATGGAATCACGTCTGCCAATGAATACATGGCTTATTTTTATTATTTCGCAGCCCGACCTAATTCGAAATCCGGCTGGCCTTGTGAAACAGGACCACTATTATCAGGTTTGACAACAACATTTATAGTTCCGGGAACAGCAAGCACAGCAATCTGGATAGACCCATTGACAGGAAAGGTGATCAAAAGTCAGGCTGTTTCTTCAGGTCAGCAGACACTAACCGTACCTGATTTTATGATAGATATAGCACTGCAGGTAAAATAGGTGTCGACGAAATGGATTTTAGTAAAAGTCAAAAACAAATTTTAAAAATAAAAAAATGAAAAAACTATTTCTGCTTATTATAATCGCCGGACAAATAAAAGCTCAAACCTGTAACAGTCTTAGCACAATGACAGACTCCCGTGATGGGCAGGTATATACTATTGTCCAGATAGGAATCCAATGGTGGATGGCCCAAAATCTGAATTATGGAACAATGCTACCTTATTCAGGTCAGGTGGCTCAGACCAAACCAGGTCAAAAATATTGCTATAACAATATTGCCGGTAAGGGTGGCTGCGCTACCTATGGAGGTTTATATGAGTTCGCTGAAGCAATTAATTTTTATGGTGGATCCACGAATAGCACCACAGATGGAAATTCGACTCCCTCAATAGATATTCAGGGAGTCTGTCCGTCCGGCTGGCATTTACCCTCCGATGCCGAATGGTGCACGATGGAAAATTTTGTAGAACAAGGAGCTGATCCAAATTGTAATTTAAGATTCAGCAAAATAGGAGCATACCAATTCGAAGGAACCAATATTGGAAGCGATCTTAGAAGCAGCACCATTGATTCAGCGGCCTGGACTACCCCGGTTTCAAATGGTCCTACTCCCAATAGTGTTTGTTTTTCGGCTCTTGCAGCAGGTGTTACGGGTTCTGGTGTGTTTTCAGATTTGGGAGGTGATGGTTATTGGTGGACCTCTTCAGAATTTTCTGTACCTAATACCTGTTCGGAAACAGGACAAAGTGCATGGATGCGTTCCGTCATTAATCACAGTACCCAGGTAATCCGGGATGTCAGGTATAAATCGACCGGGAACAGTGTACGTTGTGTCAAAGAGATTACCACTTCTATACCAGAACACAGCTCTATCAATACAATTAGTGTATATCCGAATCCTTCCAATGGTAACTTTGTTGTCGAAAGTAATACTTCCCAACAACAAGTGCTGCAGGTGTTTGACATTACAGATAAGTTATTGCTTACTGAAATTCTGCAAAATGGAAAGGCGACAATAAATGCTGGCAACCTGACCCCGGGAGTTTATAATATATGTATTACGAGTGACAACCAAAGAACAAATAAACGTTTAGTAATTATAAAATAGCATGAAAAAATATACACTAACACTCGCATCCATTTTCTGTTTTTTCTTACTTCATGCACAAGTTCGAAATACCATGACGATAACCAACGTTAGTGGAGTGGCTCAAACAAACTATCCCCTGCGCTTTGCACGTCCATTTGTTAAGGGGGAAATTGCGGCTTATCCTCAGGTTCTCATTAATGGTTCATCCGTTAATACCCAGGCGGATGTTAAACAGCGCTATCCGGATGGTTCGGTAAAACATTCCATTATCTCAGTTATCATTCCTTCCATTCCGGCTACAGGTTCTGTCGTCCTTACTTTTCAGAATCAGAGCAACGGAAACAACACAGCACTGACCAAGGCACAGATGCTCGGAGCAAATTTTAATTTTGATGCAATAATGGAACTGACAAGCGGGGGCGTAAAAAAGACAGTTTCAGCCCGGACAATGCTCAAAAATGGAAATTTTACTTATTGGGCTCAGGGACAAATAGCAAGCACTATACTGCTTGGAGACAATTCAACCAAACGAAAATACGATATTGGCTTTGATACGTACCGGCCATTCCGTCCCCAATACGAAGTGACTTTTTGGCCAGCTATTAATAAAGTAGACGTTCGTTTTATAGGGGAAGTGAGTAGCACCCAGGAACAAGAAGACCTGCTCTACCAGCTTGTGCTGAAAACAGACTCGGCCCTTCCGCAGGTAGTATATACGAATGACAGTATTCCCCATGGTTCTGCATCACGCTGGTCAAAAGAATTCTGGATAGGTGGAGCGCCGGATAGCATGATAAACATCAATCATAATATAAAATACCTTACCCAAACACCGTTTATTCCTAACTTCGACACAAGCATTGTAATTCAGGAATCTGATATTGCCGGTTTGTATAACACGGCCTATCCGAATTGGCTGAACTCCCCACATGATATTTATCAGAAAGGTTTTTGGGCTACTGCGATGGCAGAAGCAGGGAGTCGTATGGAAATCGCTCCATTACCGCAGTGGACAGTCATGTGGCTCTATACAGGAGACTGGCGTTTGCGGGAAATAGCATTGTTGTCAGCGGATATTGCAGCGGCCAATACTGCACACCTCAGGGAAGGAGATTCGACTAAAAGTTTGCTTCCAACAGATAAGGCCGGAACGGGTTTGGGGTTCCCATTTTCAATCTCCGACCGGAAAAGTATTTCTATGTCCAACGGATTTAACTTTGGCAACGCATCTGATCGTATAATTCAGGTGGGTACAATAAATCCTACAAATACAAATAAATGGTCATTAGATGAAGCACATGAACCCGATGCTTTCTCTGCTCAATACATACTTACAGGTGAGCACTGGTACCTGGAAGAAAGTCAGTTTTGGGCATCCTGGTCAGCCGCAGGATGGACGGTAGTAAGTCGTGGTCCAACAGGAGCCGAGGGTGGTTATCTTACTGTTTATGGGCGAGACGAATCCTGGGTTCTGCGTGGTCGTACTATTGCTGATTACATAAGTCCGGATAATGATCCATTCCGTTCTTATTTGGACAAAATTATCGATGACCAGCTTGCAGCTTATGAGGGAAGAGAAAACATTACTACGGGACGCTATTATAATACTCCTCAGTGGAAATGGGCAAATCAAATACCCGAATGGGCACTTAATAATAGTAGGCCGAATCCACTCCGTTTTTTTGGACAGGGTGTAACCTATGATAATGTAACAGTGGACGTTGTTCCCTGGATGCAGAACTTTACAGTATATGCGTTGGGCAGAGCAACAGAGATGGGTTTTAAATCAGATGCGCTTCTCTCCTGGATAGCGCCCTGGCTCATTGGCCAGATTACCGATCCTCATTACAACCCTTTTCTTACCGCTTCTTATTACCTGCCTAAGGGATTGGGAAACCTACCGGGATACTACGACCCGCTTCCCGGTCAAACCTATTTTCAAACCTGGGCTCAGGTATTAACTGAACTTGATACACTTGATGCTCATGGTCAATGGAATCAACCTTTATCTAACTTCAATGGTCAGTTTCCGGGTTATAGCATTACGGATTTTCAAGGTGGATATGGTACCATAGCCCGTGCAGCGACATCCTTTTTAGCCAGTGAAACGGGTGGTGCCAATGCATGGAACTGGATGTACACCAATGCCTATCTTCCACAGCAATCAAATTTCCATACAGGTCCTCAATGGGACCTTCTTCCGCGTAGCATAGGATCTTTTACTACTTCTGTTCCCAATCTTAATACACCCTTGATTACACTCGGGCAAAATTATCCAAATCCATTTTCGGGATCAACAAACATCGTTTTCACAAGTCCGGAAGCCGGTAAAATGACACTTAGAATTTTTAACGCAATGGGTGAAATTGTTCAGGAACAACTGGTAAATGCAAATACCGGAACCAATCTGATCACACTAAGTTCAGAAAATCTGGCATCAGGAATTTATTTGTATAGTCTGTCGGATGGAAAATCAGGCATAACACACCGAATGGCAATTATGAAATGACAATCATACCTTAAACCTAAAACTCGTCCGGAATGAAAAAACAATTACATTTATTTCTGTTGATCCCTGCGTTTTTAGCACTGGATTTCAGAGCAGAGGCTCAGAATGCCATCGATAGCTTAAAACCTGGATTTTGGTATGAAGTTCCCAATTCCCACATGGCTGATAGTGTGGAGAAAGATCCAACGGATGAATGGGCTGGTGGTACCGGACCTACTTCTCTGATGGTCGCATGGAGTGGAGGAGCATTTGATACCAAACGCAATCGTTTGGTTATTTGGGGTGGGGGTCATTATGACTATTGGGGTAACGCAGTCTACGCTTTTGATATTAACACATTGAAGTGGAATCGCTTAACGAATAATTCTTCAATGGCGGGCTGGACAGATACTACAACAGGAGGTTTGTGTCATTCAATAATGCCATCGGATGGCTTGCCTGCTGCCCGGCATACCTATGATGGCATAACGTATATTCCCGATCCCATCGACCGCCTTTGGGCAAATGGAGGGGCTATCATGAAATGCGGCTTCCCCGACAGACTGACCTGGGAATTTGATTTTAACAATAATACCTGGCAGAGGAAGGCGGATGAACAATTAAATCCGGGTGCCGGCAATATTTGTGCTTACGACGCGAAGAATCAGTCGGTATGGCTACAGGTGGGGGGACAATATTTGTTGCAGGAATACAATCTTGCACAAGATAACTGGAATGTTAATAATAATGGCAATCCGGTTATACACAATAACAGTTGGTGTCCTTACGGTGGCTTTACTGATAATGCAACGGGTGCCCTAGACCCCGATCACCATCATTTTGTAGCTGTAGGAAATGGCATTTATGATTGGAACCTGGATACTGCAAGCTCCTGGTGCTATACCGTTCCCTCCTCAAAAGGAGATGCTTCGCTAACCGTTTCTTCCAATCCAGGATTTGTTTGGGATGCTGCAGCACATGTATTTGTAGGTTGGAACGGAGGCGCAAATGTATATACGCTTGACCCCTTAACCTGGACCTGGACTAAAATCACCCCTTCGGCAGGTAATAAAGTAATACCAACGAACCCACCGACAGCAGGAACGTATGGTCGTTTTCAGTACATACCTTCAAAAAATGCTTTCATTGCAGTAAATTCAATCAATGAAGATGTGTGGGTTTATAAACTCGATAGTGCGCGGGGCATTACTACCGGAATGAATAATCAACCTTCCGAAAATCAAGCACAAAATAGTAAGGTATATCCCAACCCGCTCCAGTTAAAGGAAGGAAATAATGGGATCAATATTACAATACCCGACATAAATTGCGCTGTAGAAATATACAATACACTTGGCCGGCAGGTGATACGACTCAAATCGAATGGTTCCAACATATTAAATTGGGATGGGCGGGATGTGAACCGGAATATGGTTAATACGGGAGTATATATCTATGCAGTGATAAACTCAACCGGACAATTTTTACAAACCGGTAAGATTAGCGTGGCCGAATAAAGCAATTTGTACATTAGCATATTAAAACTTTAAATATGAAAAAGAGAACTACTTCCATAGTATTAATGTGGTTGGCATCCGTCTGCTTGTTTAACATTGGTTCTGCCCAAATCACATTAACGTTTGCCCATGTACCTAAAATTGGCGATGTCTACTATTCCCAACCTTTAGACACCACGATACAGCAGGGATCTTCCGGTGCAAATATTACCTGGGATTTTTCTGCTGCAAGGGATTCGGTTAGCGGTGGAACGATAAAGTACATTGATCCGGCAGCCACACATTATGCATCAAGTTTTCCAGGCGCAACTGTTGCAGATTCAATTTCGGGTTTTGATTATTTTTATGAGGCTAACAGTTCCAGTTTCAGCTATCTTGGATTAAGAGGCGCGGCGGCTTTTAATAGTTTTAAATATACGAACGCTGAAGTACTCATGCAGTTCCCCTTTACTTATTTAAACAAATTCAACGATACCTTTTCCGGTCAGAACCTGAGTGGGGCAATCGTCAAACGAATGGGTTCAGATTCAGCCGTAGCGGATGCCTACGGAACCTTAAAACTTCCGGGTGGTGTAACTTATAAGAATGTTCTTCGGGTTATGTTCAAGGAAATATTTACGGATTCTTCTTCAGGAAAGCCGACTTATTCATATTCAACAACAACAAATTATTCGTGGTATGATTCAATTCACTTGGTTCCCGTATTCTCTGTTATATACACCCAGTCAACGGGAAATATTGTATCAGAATCTAAATTAGTCACCTGGAATAAATTCGATACAACCACTGGTCTGCAAGAGTTTTCCCCCGAAGAGTTTGATGTGAAACTATTTCCAAATCCTGTGAAAAACGATCTTCTTAAAATGTCATTTATTTTGCAAAATCCATCGGATGTGGTCATTTCGTTCTTCAATGTTGTCGGTCAGCAAATAAGCAGCAGAATGTTAAAGGAGCAGAGTGTTGGTATGCACACGGAAGTTTTTCCGTTAGACAATTTAAGTAAAGGAATTTATACAATCAGAATCCAGACAGCCCATTCATTTACCTGTAAAAAAATGGTAATTGAATAAAGATTGGATTTAGGAGGAATTTCAGTTAACGTACAATAAGAATGTTTTCCCGCCTGTTCGCCATTCGTTTAGTTGTATTTGTTTCTGCAATATTGCCTGCAGTTGGGAGTAATGATCCTGTTTTGGAATCAAAGGTGAAAGGCTGGATGGGCTCCAAATCAAGCATTCGATTTTTGGAAAATAAGGGTCAGATGGAAAATTTGCAAGGGAATACTGTAAGCAGTCTGCTGTTTAAAGCAAGTATAAAGGGGACGGATATGTACGTCACGACAAGTGGGCTGAGTTATGTGTTTACTAAAATGGAGAAAAGTATTATTCCAGAGTTAAATAGTAACAATAAATTGCCTGGACAAGGAAAGTATCCTGAAAATGAAAGCATAACCGGGCATTATTGTCGTGCGGATATGGAATTAGTGGGGGCAAACATCCGTAAAGAAAACATCATCAAAGAGGGTGAAAGCGAAGACAGAGCAGACTATTACCTTGCCCATTGTCCGGATGGAGTGATGAACGTCCATAGCTATAATAAGATAACGATTAAAAATGTCTATCCGGGAATAGACTGGGTACTTTATCAAAGGAATAAGGATTCAGGAATTGAAAATCAGGAATCAGGATTTGGAATTAAGGATTTGGGAATTAAAAATGTGGGCGGAATTAAATACGACTTTGTGGTACATCCGGGAGCTGATCCATCACTGATCAGGCTTAACTATAAATGGACAGATAAGCCTCGTGTACAAAAAGACGGTTCAGTTAAAATAGGCACACCCTTGGGTAACATTGTGGAAGGCATACCGGTAAGTTATGGGTCAGACCGAAAAAAGGAAATAAATACCCGTTACTCATTAAGGGGTGACGGGCTTGGATTTATAGTAGGTTATTACAACAAGGATGAAATATTGATAATTGATCCATCATTGGTATGGGCAAGCTATTATGCAGGAACTGGTGCCAAAGAAGAGGCATACGGGATGAGTGCAGATAAAAACAATGTATACCTAACCGGTGCTAGTCAGTCCGTTAATTTTCCCACCTTTAATGCCGGTCCGGGCACTTATTTTCAGGGCGCACTTATGGCTACTTCAAATGCATTTATTTTGGAATTCAGCCTTGCCGGAGTGCTCAAATGGGCCACCTATTATGGGGGAAGTAATGGTGAAACTGGCTATTCCATTAGCAGTGATGGAGCGAAAATTTGGGTGACTGGCACTACCGGTTCTGTCGATTTTCCCTTACAAAACCTGGCCGGAGCATACAACCAACCTGCAAACACGGGAGCCTTTCCCTCAAATGCTTTCATTCTGGAATTTAATACCTCCGGTGTTCGCCAATGGGCAACCTATTATGGTGGCAGCGACTTTGATTTTGGTTTGTCAATTAACAGTGATGGCTCAAATGTCTGGGTATGCGGAGCTACTCAATCAACTGATTTTCCGATCCAAAACCCTGGAGGAGGCGCCTATTTTCAACCCACCTTAGCAACGCTTACAGGGAACGCCTTTGTTTTGCAGTTTAATACATCGGGAGTCCGTCAATGGGCAACCTATTATGGCGGAAATGGAGGTAATACCGGAATGTTTCCTGGAAAGACTGATGCTGCCTATTCAATAAACAGTGATGGCGTAAATGTATGGGTAACCGGATATACTTGCTCAACGGATTTTCCAACGCTCAACCCTGGAGGTGGTGCTTATTTTCAACCTGCTAATATTGCTGCAGGTGCATGGGCATATAATGCTTTTGTTTTACAGTTCAGCACCAAGGGGATTTGCAAATGGGCCACCACTTATAGAGGAAGTAATTATGAGGTTGGTAGCTCTATACAAAGCGATGGGGCAAGTGTTTGGGTAACAGGATGGACAGCCTCCTCCGATTTTCCAACATTGAATCCGGGAGGTGGTGCTTATTTTCAAGGAATACAAGGAGCAGCTTATATTAAGCCAAGTGCATTTATCCTGCAGTTCGATATTACCGGTAAATGTAAATGGGCCACCTATTATGGAGGCAGCAATACGGCCGATAATGGGTATTCCATTCAAAGTGATGGTGCCAATGTTTGGGTCCAGGGAAATGCGGGTTCAACTGATTTTCCTCTTTTTGATCCGGGATGTGGTTCCTTTTTTCAGGGAACCCATTTGCTTGGAACGGATGCCCGGACATTTATTTTACAGTTTAATACTTCAGGTGTCCGCAAATGGGCAACCTATTATGGAGCTCCCGATGAGAATGATGGAAGTTATATTTACAGCGATGGGGTAAATTTGTTTGTTTCGGGAGATGCGGAAGTAACTGGTTATCCTGCAATGGATCCGGGAGGAGGTGCCTGGTATCAGGGAACAATTCCTGCATCAACGGAGGAAGCTGTATTCATAGGAAAATTCTGTATTCCCTGCTCTTCTTCAGCCGGAAGTCTCACGTTAAGTCCCAATACGGATATTTGCTTACAGGACTCTATCCGGCTTAGGGCAGGTGGTGCAATTACATACTCCTGGTTGCCAGTGGCTGGCTTAAACTCTGCGACTATAGCAAATCCTATAGCAAGTCCAGGTATCACTACTACTTATACCGTTACAGGAACGTTCGCGTGCAATGGTACTTCTACAGCTTCTGTAACAGTGCGCGTCGATCCGGCGATAACAATGACGGCCACAGAACAAAATCCGGCCACCTGCGGGCAAAGCAATGGGGTAGCTGGTGTTACAGCCAGTGGTGGCCTGGGTACACTCAGCTATAGCTGGAGCATTGGTTCAACGAACCAAACCATCAGTAATCTGGGTGCAGGTGCTTATACGATTACTGTTTACGACTCCATCGGATGTAGCAAGTCTTCGGTAGCCGCCATCAGCAATAGTCCCTCTCCCACCATAAAGAGTCTGAGCGGGACAAATGTATTGTGCAATGGGAACAGTAGTGGTTCCGCCATTGTGACAGCCACACCAGGTACAGGTACTTTAACGTATAGCTGGAGTAGCGGCGGAACCGGGCAAAAAATTAATAACCTTATTGCAGGCACTTATGTAATCAGTGTAACAGACGGATCTTTGTGTACAGCAGTGAGTACGGTTACAATTACCCAGCCCGCATCCGGTATTCGAACCGGTCCTGTCACCACTGCCAATGCCAGTTGTGGGCAGAATAACGGTATGGCTTCCATTTCCGCAATGGGAGGAACTGGAACACTCAGTTATAACTGGAGCAATGGAAGTACCACAGCAATAGATACCAGCCTGCCTGGAGGAGTTTATAACCTGACCGTGACGGATGGAAATGGTTGTACTCAAACCACCACTGCCACCATCCTGAATTCAGGAGCACCTGGTATAATCAGCATCACCCCGGTAAATGTTTTGTGCAATGGAAATGCTACTGGCAGTGCGTCAGCTATGATTAGGGGAGGAAGCAGTCCTTATACCTATAGCTGGAGTAGTGGAGCCAGTGTCATAACCAGTAATACACTTTCGGGATTAAGCAATTTAATGGCCAACACGTATACCTTAACGGTAACTGATGCAAGCAATTGCAGTGCAATGAGTACCGTCAATGTCACACAGCCCCTGGTCCTGGCAACGCCAACCGTAACAACCACAGATGCAGGTTGCGGACAGAGTAATGGATCAGCCACAGCTAGCTCAGGCGGAGGAACAGGAACACTCAGTTATACCTGGAGCAATACCTCTGTCGGGCCAACAGCAGTTAACTTAAGTGCCAGCATATATACGGTGACGGTAATTGACAATAATGGCTGTACCATTATAAGTACGTTTGCAATAAACAATAAGGGCGGACCCAGCGTAAGCATACAAAGCGCGGGTATTACCTGCCAGGATAGGATGGAAGGATCCATGCAGGCGCAGGTGATCGGAACCGGCACGTTGAGCTATAACTGGAGTAATGGGCGGAATACTCAAACGATAGATAGCCTTCCGGCGGGGACCTACATTCTGACAGTTACGGATGGAACGGGATGTACAGCGGTAAGCTCGGCAAGCATAACCCAAGTTCCGGAACCTGTTGCCAATGCAGGTATCAATGAGACGATTGCCCCCGGACAAAGTATAAAATTGGAGGCAAACGGAGGATTAAGGTATGTATGGTCGCCTCGCGGCTCTTTGAATAATGATACTATTTACAATCCCATAGCGGACCCTGGCCAGACAACATGGT
>JABDFG010000054.1 GCA_013286655.1 Bacteroidota bacterium | reverse complement strand
GGATAAAAACGGGAATGCACTTAAAACAGAACGGGTAGATGTGAATAGCTGGAAAATTCAGGAGGCGAAAGAAATTCAGAAAATTACTTATTGGGTGGAAGACACCTGGCATACGCAACTTAAAGAGAGCTTTGTATTTGAGCCCGGAGGAACGGACATTGAACGGGATAAAAATTTTATTATTAATACACATGGCTTCTTTGGATACTTTGATGGGTTTAAGCTGAATCCTTTTCAGTTGGAATTTAACAAGCCGAAGAAATTTTATGGTTCCACTTCCCTGGTCGCTAACGAAAATACGGATGTTCGGGAAGCGTATACCGTGAGTGATTATATGCGCCTGGTGGATTCGCCTATTATGTTTTGTGTGCCAGATACGACTACCTTGCATATTGGAGGAGCCAAAATTCTGGTTTCGGTTTATTCCGCAAAAAAAGGTAATAATTCAAAGATTATTGCAAGCAATGTAGAGGTTATTTTAAAAGCTCAAAAGGATTACCTTGGAGGAAAGCTGCCGATTGATAAATATGCATTTATTATTTATATGTTTTCGGGGGTAACACGTTCGGGAGCCTATGGAGCTTTGGAACACTCATATTCTTCTTTGTATGTATTACCAGAAATGGAACCTGCTGATTTGGCAAGAGAAGTGAGGGATTTTGCTTCGCATGAATTTTTTCACATTATTACGCCTCTAAGTATACATTCGGAAGAAATTGGAAATTTTGATTATAATGTTCCAAAAATGTCGCGACACTTATGGATGTATGAAGGGGTGACGGAATATTTTGCGGGACATGTACAGGTTAAGGAAGGGTTGATGAGTCTGGAGGATTATGTGGAAGTACTTCATAAGAAAATTGAAGGAAAGGAGGCTTACAATGATACGCTTCCGTTTACAGAGATGAGTCTGGGTTGTTTGCTGAAATACAAAGATCAATATGATAACGTTTACCAAAAAGGCGCTTTGATTGGTTTATGCCTGGATGTAGAGCTCCGGAAACTTTCGGATGGAAAGTATGGTTTGCAGAATCTGATGGCTGACCTGTAGTTTTTCATTTTTTACTTCATTCAGATCAACAAAAAAATGATAGCTCGTGTCTGCAAAAACAGTATTATACAGTAGCACTAAAAAAAAACCTTTTAAAAAATTCATCATAAAATTTAGAATTCAAGTTGTAAGCCATCATAGGCCAAAGCAATTGCATCCGGCAATTCCTTTTCTACCTCATTGTGCAAACCCAGCTGATGACTAATATGGGTGAAATAAGCTTTTTCAATTTTCAACTCCTGTGCCAGAGCAATCGCCTGATCGATGGTAAAATGCGAAATGTGTTCTTCTTTCCGGAGCGCATTCAAAACCAAAACTTTCGAACCTGTAATTTTCTTCTTCTCCTTTTCAGAAATCGAATTAGCATCCGTGATATAGGTAAAATCCTCAATGCGAAAACCCAATACCGGCAATTGGTGATGCTTCACTTCAATAGGAATAAAAACAGTTGAATGAATCCGGAAGGGTTCCTGATTGATCGTAAACAAATTGATCTCCGGAACTCCAGGATATTTTACCTTCTGAAAAATATAAGCAAATTCCCGGTGAATAGCTTCCTGTACACGTTCCGTTGCATAGACATCTATCTTCTTTTTTAGAAAATAATTAAACGCACGTATATCATCCAGACCCGCGATATGATCCTTATGCTCATGTGTGAAAATAACAGCATCCAGCTGTTTTACATTTTCACGTAACATCTGGCACCTGAAGTCCGGACCCGTATCAATTATATATGTCCTTCCCGAATCCTCTATCATGATCGAGCTCCGCAAACGCTTGTCTCTGGGATCAGTGGATTGACAAACAATACAAGGACAGGCAATAACCGGAACCCCCTGAGATGTACCGGTACCTAAGAAGGTTACTTTCATCTAAGCCACTTTAACCGCGTATAATTCCTTTAACTTGCTCACACAATAATCAAGTTCCTCTTTAGTATTGTATTTACTGAAAGAAAAGCGAACCGAAGGACGACTCTGATCACTACCGATCGTGCGCAATACGTGTGAACCCTGGTTACTGCCGGACGTGCAGGCACTTCCTCCGGAGGCAGCAATACCCTGTATATCCAAACTGAATAACATCATTTCTGCATTTTCATTGAAAGGAAGCAGCACATTTAAAACAGTATATAGACTACTACCTTTCGCATCACCATTGTAAGCTACTCCGGGGATAGATGCCTCTAATGCCCCCATCATATAGGTCTTAAGATCCTGTATGTAATGCTGATGAAGCTTCAAATCACGGTAGGCAATTTCCATCGCCTTTGCCAAACCAACAATACCATATACATTTTCAGTCCCTCCCCGCATATTTCGCTCCTGTGCTCCCCCATATATAAAAGGACTTATCTTCACTTTATTACTAACATATAAAAATCCAACACCTTTAGGACCATGGAACTTATGAGCGGCGCAGGTAACAAAATGTACCGGAACGGCCTGAAGGTCCATCGCATAATGGCCCATTGTTTGCACTGTATCCGAATGAAAAATAGCATTGTATTTTTCGCAAAGCTGTCCAACATCCTTCATCGGCAGCAAATTGCCAATTTCGTTATTGGCATGCATAAGTGACACCAGACTTCGTTCCTTCTCTTTCAATAATTCTTCCAGATGATCAAGGTCAACATGGCCATTCTCTTTCAACTTTACAAAACTGAGCTTAACCTTACCCCGCTTTTCAAGGGCCTCCAGCGTATGCAAAACAGCATGATGTTCGATTTTTGAAGTAATAGCATGCTGAATTCCCAAATCCCGGATAGAAGAATGAATCGCCTGGTTATCTGCCTCGGTTCCTCCCGAAGTAAAAAAAATCTCGGCAGGAGAAACATTTAACAACTTGGCAATGGATTTACGCGCATTTTCAATATATGCCCGGGTCTGACGGCCAAAACTATGAATAGAGGAAGGATTTCCATAGTGATCCTTCATTACAGGAAGCATTGCATTCAACACCTCCGTGTCAAGAGGCGTAGTCGCCGCATTGTCTAAATAAATCTTCATTCTGTAAATTTACGGGAAATATGGCGTTTATTGAGGAATTCGTTGACTTTTTATAAGTTCACGAATATCCAGCATAATTTTTTTAGCCAGATTATCAGCAGTAGTTTCCGATTCACTTTCCGAATAAATACGGATAATCGGTTCCGTATTTGAACGACGAAGATGCACCCATTCCTTGGAATTGAATTCGATTTTTACACCATCCACAGTACTAATAGGATTTTTTTTATACTTTTCCTTTATACCCAGAAGAATATCCTCTACATTGAGTTCGGGAATCAATTCAATCTTGTTTTTCGAAATGTGATAGTCCGGATAAACAGAACGAAGCATGGAACAGCTTTTGCCATATTTCGCCAGATGACTCAGGAATAAAGCAATGCCCACCAGTGCATCTCTTCCATAATGCAATTCCGGATAAATAACTCCTCCGTTTCCTTCCCCACCGATGATGGCCTTGGTTTCCTTCATGAGTTTAACCACATTCACCTCTCCAACGGCAGAAGCCGTATAAGTAGTTCCTGCTTTTTCGGTGATGTCCCGTAAAGCACGGGTAGATGACATATTCGAAACCGTATTCCCTGTTTTTTTACTGGTTTTCAGTACATAATCAGCAACCGCAACCAGCGTATACTCTTCTCCGAACATCTCGCCATCCTCACAAACAATCGCGAGCCTGTCAACGTCCGGATCCACTACAATGCCCAAATGAGCCTTGCTCTTGGTAACTGTTTTCGAAAGCTCCCGTAAATTCTCAGGCAAAGGCTCTGGGTTATGTTGAAATTCACCATTGGGTTCACAACCCAGTTTTACAATATCCTCCACGCCCAATGCATTCAGGAGCAGTGGTAATACAATTCCTCCCGAAGAATTAACACAATCAATAACCACTTTGAATTTTTTAGCCCTGATCGCCTCTACGTCCACCAGTGGTAAAGCCAGAATTTTTGAAATGTGTTTTTGAAAATAGGTGTCATTTCTCTTGATCTTGCCCAAGCCATTGATTTCGGAAAAAGCAAAACCTTCCTCTTCTGCAATCTTCAGCACTTCTGCTCCATCACTCTCTGAAATAAACTCTCCTTTATCATTCAATAACTTCAATGCATTCCATTGTTTCGGATTATGGCTGGCTGTTATGATAATCCCTCCATCCGCATGTTCTTCCGGAACAGCTATTTCAACAGTAGGAGTAGTAGAAATGCCGATGTCAATGGCATCAATTCCAAGCCCTTGTAAAGTACCCAACACCAGGTTATTGACCATATCTCCGGAAATACGGGCATCTCTTCCAACAACAATATGTACCCGTTGATTTTTTGCGTTTTTTTTAACCCAGGTACCAAAAGCCGCTGCATATTTCACGACGTCCACAGGAGTCAATCCCTGGCCTGCCTGACCTCCGATAGTTCCCCGGATTCCCGAAATTGATTTAATAAGTGCCAATATCTGTTTATTTTAAAGAATTTTCATCTTTTAAGTAGGATCACAAAGATAATTTTTTAGCCCCAACATCCTTTCATTGTTAATAACTCAATAAGATTGTTCATGATCCTTAATTCCTTACCTTTGAGAAGAAAGTACAGCAGAATATGTCCGAAAGCAAAGATGATTTCGATGAAAATGACGAACTGGAGATAAAAGCTCTGGTAGATCGTTTTGAACAGATGCTAAAAACAGAAGATTCCGTATTTTTTGATGCACATGAGCTGGAGGAAATCGTAGAATATTACATCGATGAAAACAACCATAAACAAGCCTATGTGGTGATTGATTTTGCGTTGAAACAATATCCCTTCGCTACTTTTTTCATGCTTCGGAAGGCTCAGCTTTTATCCGCTGCTAACCAGACGCATGAAGCTTTGGAAATTCTCAGCCAGGCAGAACGGCTCGAACCTGCCAGCGATGAATTGTTTATGACCAAAGGCGGAGTTTACAGTCAGATGGGACTAACTGACCAGGCCATTGAAAATTACAAAAAAGCACTCGAATTCACTGAAGTTCCCGATGAGGTCTATCTGAACATGGCCTTCGAATTTGAAAACACCGGCAAAACAGAAGATGCGATCTATTATTTAAAAAAAGCCATACAGGAAAATCCCGAAAATGAAGCCGCTCTGTACGAACTGGCCTTTTGTTATGAAATAACAAACAAATCAGAAAATGCAGTCAACTATTATACCGGTTTCCTGGATAAAAACCCTTATTCAAAAACAGCCTGGTTTAACCTGGGGGTAGCTTATAACCGCCTTAAGTTGTATGAAAAAGCGCTATTGGCCTACGACTATGCTATTACCATAGACGATAAATTTGCATCCGCCTATTTTAACAAAGCCAACGCCCTGGCCAATCTTGAACGATACGACGAGGCCATTGAAACCTATAAAGAAACATTCCTATATGAGCTCCACGACGCGCTGGCGTATTATTACATAGCCGAATGCTATGAAAAAAAAGAAGCCTACGATCAGGCGCTGATATTTTACAATAAAGCAAGCAAAACGGATCCTCAACTGGCCGACGCCTGGCTCGGTATTGGGATTTCACTTGATTCACTTGGCAGAGCAGCAGAAGGAGTTCACTACATTAAGAAGGCGATTGATCTCCAACCCGAAAACGGTATTTTCTGGTATGTATACGGCGATATTCAAAGTAAGCTGGGATTTAATGAAGAAGCCGGAACAGCTTATGAAAAAGTAACCGAACTCGAACCCGAAAACAAAGAGATCTGGCTCGACTATGCCAACCTGCTCGACAGCCAGTCGGACAAAACGGGAGCGCTCGAAGTACTGGCCGAAGGAGTAAAACACCATCCCGATAACGCCGAATTACTATACCGCATCTCCGCTTGTCTTTTCAGCGCGGGACAAAATCAGGAAGCACTCAGCTTTTTACACAATGCATTGGGGCTCGATTACGAAAAACACATCGATCTGTTCGAATACATGCCACAGTTAAAAGACAACTCCACCGTCATAGACCTTATCGAGTCCTATAAAAAATGAATTTCGAATTACCGCATATCCCCAACCGTAAAACGAAACCCCGCAAGAGTGGACTTACGATGATGATGGACAAGGGACTCAGCACACGCCAGGTAGAAGACTTCATTGAAGAAAATGCAGACTTAACCGACTTTGTAAAACTCGGATTCGGTACCTCCTTTCTCACAAAAAATATTGAAAAAAAAATCCGTTTATACAAAGAGGCGGGTATACAAGTATACCTGGGAGGTACCCTGTTCGAAGCCTTTATCGTTCGCAACATGTACAATGAGTACATAAAACTATTGGAAAAACTGAAACTCGACATGGTCGAAGTATCCGACGGCTCCATTACCATTTCCCACGATAAAAAATGTGAATACATACACAAACTCTCAAAAAATTTCAGAGTTGTCTCCGAAGTAGGTTCCAAAGAAGAAGGAATTGTCATTCGTCCCGCTATGTGGACCTCCATGATGAAAGCCGAACTTCAGGCCGGTTCCTTCAAAGTCATAGCCGAAGCACGGGAAAGCGGAACAGTGGGCATTTACCGTTCCAGTGGTCATGCCCATACTTTACTGATCAATAAAATTTTAAGCACCGTCAACAAAGACGATATACTTTGGGAAGCGCCTCAAAAATCTCAGCAAGTCTGGTTTATTAAGCTGCTTGGAACCAATGTGAACCTGGGTAACATTGGTCCGGATGATGTAATCCCACTCGAAACGCTGCGACTTGGACTGCGGGGTGATACGTTTTTTACTTTTTTACCGGAAAAATTACAAAAAGACCAATAAAAATCATGAAGGAAATAACAGCAAAGGAGCTTCTCCAACTAAAAGAAAAGAAAGCAGATTTTCAGTTAATTGATGTCAGGGAACCACACGAAGTGGAAATCGCCTCGATTGGAGGGGACGCCATACCCATGGGAGAAGTAATGGACAATCTGGATAAAATAACAAAAGACAAACAGGTGATTGTCTATTGCAGAAGTGGAAAACGCTCCGGCTCGATTGTTCAGGCCCTGGAACAAAGTGGGTATACAAATGTATATAACCTCAGCGGAGGCATTCTGGCCTATGCAGACCAGGTCGACCCAAGTCTGACAAAATATTAAACAAGAACTGATTCATTAAGAAATTTCATTCTATCTCGTTTTAGAAAATATGATCGAATTATTTAAACACCTGTTTCACCTGGATTTTGACTGGCTGTTTCTGAATTATGGAACAATGGTCTATGTTATCTTGTTTCTCGTCATATTTGTCGAAACAGGATTAGTAATCATGCCATTTCTTCCAGGAGATTCCCTGCTATTCACTGCAGGATTATTTGCGAATCTGGGTTATATGAACATCGCTTTTTTAGTATTCCTGCTTTTTATCGCTGCAGTACTTGGCGACAACTGCAATTACTTCATTGGAAAAAATATCGGATTAAATGTTTTTAGACTAAAAGTCCGTGGAAAAAACATAGTGAAGCAGGAATACCTGGATAAAACTCATTCATTCTACGAAATCCACGGACCCAAAATGGTCATCCTGGCCCGCTTTGTTCCGATCGTGCGTACGTTTGCTCCATTTGTAGCAGGCATTGCCGAAATGCAATACCGTACCTTCCTGTTATTTGACCTCCTGGGAGGCGCGCTATGGATTGGCAGTTTAACCTTCGCCGGATACTTCCTGGGGCAATTTGACCTTATTCGTCTGAACATCGAAAAAGTTACGATCGGAATAATCGTTGTATCCCTTCTTCCAATCCTTCTCGAGTTCTGGAAAGCCCGTTCAGAAAAAAAATAAATGCGAACTTTCGGCCTCCTTGGATATGCTCTCACTCATTCTTTTTCTAAAAAATACTTCACTGAAAAATTCATGGTGGGAAAGATCACCGATGCCCGTTACGAACTATTCCCTATAAAAAACATACAAGAATTCCCGGCCCTTCTGAAACATGAACCCGATCTAAGCGGCCTGAATGTTACCATTCCTTACAAAGAACAAATCATTCCATTTTTAGATGAACTGGATGAAACAGCCAAAGCGGTTGGAGCCGTCAACTGTATTAGAGTTCAACGCCATCCGAATAAAGAAACTCCCACCCTATTAAAAGGGTACAATACAGATGTATATGGTTTTCAGCAAAGCATTAAACCCTTCCTGGAACAACATCACCAACGTGCGCTTATCCTGGGAACAGGAGGAGCATCCAAAGCAGTAGCATACGTTTTAAAACAGATTGGCCTGGACGTTTGCAAAGTAAGTCGAGTGAACGGAAACATACCCGGACAAGTTACCTATTCAGAACTCAATAAAAATATAGTGGATAGCTATACGCTTATCATCAACACAAGCCCCCTTGGCACTTTTCCCGAAACAGAAGCCGCTCCTGCAATACCTTATGAATACCTCTCCCCGAGACATTTTTTATACGATCTGGTTTACAATCCGGAAGAAACTCTTTTTTTGAAAAAAGGTAAACAATATGGAGCCCAAACGATGAATGGCTTAACAATGTTGAAACTTCAGGCAGATAAAGCCTGGGAGATTTTCGGAACATAGGGCTCTCATCCGATAAAATCACGCCTTTTTAATCATAATAAAATCATTCATAAAAAAACCCTGACCAATGTCAAAATCCTCACAACGATCAATGTAAAAACCCATTTTAAAATAAAAATTAATAGCCTTGATATTTTTACGGTTAACTGTCAGTTCAATCCTTTCGACCCCCTGCAATTTCGAAAACACATACCGAAACAATTCCTTTCCCAGCCCACGTCGATGCTTTCCTGCATCGACATACAGCTTGTGAAGAAAGTAGTTTTTCCTATCCTTCGAACTTACCGAGATATAACCCAGCAATTCCGATCCATCATAAGCAAGGTTATACTCCTGTCCTTCCTGCATCTGTTTCCGCATACTTTCAGAAGAATACATACTTCCCAACATATAATCGATCTGGGCCATGGAAATAATTGATGGATAATGGACCCTCCAGATCTTATCTGCCAAAGTGAAAATAAAAGGAAAATCTTCCGGTTGGGCTTTGCGAAAAGTTAACTTCAAGAGAACTACTTGGCTTTTAGTGTAATATCTTTATCAATTTCAGTAGCAAACGAACTTTTATCCAGCACATTCAGCGTTTCTGTATACGTCTCGAAACCAGTAGCCTCCAGATCCATACGATAAGTGCCGGGAGGTAAAATGATCACATACCGCCCGGAGGAAGGATTCGGTAAATAATTACCATAGATCTGTTGGGTAGTATTATCTGTCACTGTAATAAATACATCCGGATAACTTACTTTTTTCTTGGAATCATATGAATTAATAAGGCCGGTGATAACAGAATACTGGGGCTCTACATCAGCAAACGTAACCCGGTAAATATCCAGATCCCCAAATCCTCCATCCCGCAAAGCTGATATATAACCGTAACGCCCATTCTCTGAAAGACGAAGATTCATATTATCCTCCGGAGTATTAATCGGATAGCCAATATTCTTGACAGCTCCCCATGTATGAGTCGTTTCATCCAGTTCTGCTTTAAAGATATCATAGCCCCCCATACTGGTATGACCCTTCGAACTGAAATAAAGTATTTTTCCATCCGGTGAAATATTCGGAAAATCCTCATCCAGATTCGAATTAACCTCCGTCCCTAAATTTTCAGCCGGTCCCCATAAGCCATTCGGAAGAATGCGCGATACATAAATATCCACTCCTCCCGATCCTCCCGGCCGGTCACTTGCAAAATACATAGAACTGCCATCAGCCGTCACCGAGGCAGCAATCTCATGGCCCTTGGAATTTACATTATCTCCCAGGATTTGAGCCTTTGTAAAAGCCTTTTCATTATTAGTAGTCGACATGTAAATATCACCGGCTCCTCCTTTAAAATAATACAAAAGCATCTTATCACCCGTACTGGAAAGTCCAATCACTTCTTCATTTCCATTTCCCTGGGTAATAGGAGGACCAATTACCTGAGCCTTGGTGTATATCCCATTCTGCACATGCGAAATAAAAATAGTGGAAGGATAAGATCCATCCAGACCTATTTCAGAACCGGTACCCGGGCGTTTTGAATTAAACACAACGAAAGATTCATCTTTTGTAATAAAAGGAAAATAATCGGCGAAGGGAGAGTTAACACTTTTACCAAGATTTTCGAAGGTCACATTCAACGGGAACTTCATAATTTCCTTCGCATTAATGCAATTCTGTATCATCCGATCAACTTCTTTATGATTTTCCTGCTTCCCTTTTGTGCTTTCTTCAAAATGAACATAGGCTTTAATCGCATCATCAAAACGATATGCAAAATGATATGCTCTACCTAGCAGATACATCGCATCCGGCTCCTGATCACTATTCCTGGTAGCAATCTCCAGGTAAGGAATAGCCTTTTTCTTGTTAATATTCGAATTCAAATAACAAACTCCGATATTATAATTACATTTTATATTCTTAGGATCCTTTTCGAGCAAAACAAGAAAATCATCCAGCGCTCCCTCATAATTACCCCATTTCATTTTTTCTTCCGCATTCCGCATGTTCACCGGCTTCGAATCTTCACCTGTCTGTCCAAAAGAGCAGACAGATCCGAGTACCAACAAGACTATAACTAGTTTTTTCATGCGACAAATATAAGAAATAGCCAAATACCTAAAACCTGTAACAAAAGATACATTTCCTCGTCGCTATTGGCTATTGGCTATTCGCTGTTTTTTCTTCTCCATGTGCAAAAGATAACGTTTACGTAACTCCATAAGTGTATTAAACTCCTCCCGGTAAAAGATCCCGATACCCTGTGTATAGGGGGCACTGAGATTAATAATCGTATTATCGTTGGTCCGGTTAAACGCTTTAAAACGCAACTTACCATCGTCCGTCAATTTTAATTCTGCATTTACGTCACCCACCAGGGTATTTGAGTTCTGTGAAGTTACCCCTGACTTTCCAAAATTTCCATCAATTGACAAACGGTTATTCAGCAATTGCGTGGAAAGGGCCACCTGAAGTTCTTCATTACTTACCTTATCCCCGGCAATTTTCACTCCGAGATCAAAATCCTTACTTACTTTACCAAGCATATTACTCAATTGATTCGACAACAACTCTGTAGAAGCAGCCAGGCTGGAAGAAGCAAGATCAGTATTCGTAGCGGCTCCAGAGGAAGACTGGGGAGTAACAAAACTCCCCAGTACCATTAATGAAAAAGCCTGGCGGTTCATTTCCAAATCACTGTTCACCACACTCCGGACATAACTTCGGGTACTTTCGTCCACTGTTGGCAAATCAATGTCAAAATTAATGTCAGGTGCCATCAGCTTATTAGACAATATCAATTTACAATTAACCGGGTAGCGTCTTTTGGCAGCAGAGGAATCAATTCCAGGAGGAGCCAACGGTCCCAGCGTAGTTTTAACTTTGTATACTGCGTTCAGATTAATATCCGCTTCATAGGGGTTTCCACTCCAACGGATGGTACCGCCCTTTTCGATATTGAACCGTTTATTAATAACATTCTGCAGGGTAAATAAATAATCTCCGTTGTCGATCGTATAGTTCCCTAACATATCAAATTTCCCAAGTGTATTGATCTCCAGTTTAAGAGGCCCTGTACCCGAAACACTGATAATATCTCCTACTTTTTGATCAAATATCAAATGAACTTCCGCATCCGTAGTTACATCCAGGTCAAAATCCAGGGTAAAACCACTTAGGTCAACTTTGTATTTGTTTTTTTTATTCACAAGCGTATCATGCGTTACAAAAGAAATAAAATTACTTTCAGAAACATCCGAAGGCCCCGAAAGAGGAATGAACAATTTTGTTAAAGCAGGTTTCTTGGCAATATTCACCCGTTCTGTTTTCACATCGGCATCAATAAAAATCATCTTGTCTACAAGACCATATATTTTAATGGATGGGCCGGTAACATAGGCCTGCCCATAATACAAATTATTATCATTTTCAGTGGTATTCAGCACCATTAACTTCCGGGGAACAATATCAAAATCAAGCCTGAAGTTCCGGAAATTATCGTGGTAAACTTTACCACTTTTTATGAAAGCCGTATTGGCTCCGGATTTTTTATCCTTATCCGTCATCGAGTTGCTTTTCAGATTCTGTTCATAGATCTGATCGTAGAGTACCATATTATCAAAACCAAAAGAAGCAGGTGCAATCAGTATATCCTGTTTAAAACTATAAGAAGTCCCCAGGTAATTAACCGTAATTTTTTTCGCATCAACGTTGAGCTTTCCATTCAATTCAGGCTTGCGAACAGGCCCCTTCACACTGAAATCACCCGAAAATTCACCTTCAAAATCCCGGCAATATTCCTTCACAAAAGGTTTGATAATATCCAGGCGCATCGCGTTTAGGGAAACATTCAGGTCAATTGTATTACCTTTATTCGGATAATAAAATCCCGAAAAAACAATGTTGGGAACCAATCCCTGACCAAAAGAACCATTCAAGGCCAGAGCATCCTTCCCAATTTCCCAGGAACTTTTCACATATCCATCTCCGATCAGTTCATTGTTTAATTTCAAACCACTGACTGTAGTATTACTGATGATAACCGGAGAAGAATAGATTCCTGCAATAGTTGTTTGCCCATTCACAAATCCTTTTAATTTCAGATTTTCATTTGTCCACCTGTTCAGATTAGCCAGGTTGAACTCCGACAAACGGACGATCATGCTGTCACCCGAAGACCTGGAAGCACTTCCGTTAATAAGAATGCGCTGACGGTTATTGGAGAATTCAACCGTTTGAACAATAACATGGGCAGTATCAATGTGCACAAGATTAGCAGAATTGACCACCCAGACAGAATCAGCAATAACAACCTCAGAGGGTAAAAAACTAAATCGGATATCGGGACCGGCACCAAACAAAACCTTTGCCTTGACGGTACCGCTGTTATCCGGATACGAATGATTCGCCCAGTTGACTGACAAAGCCGAAGAATCATTTTTCGTCGAAATACGCATGTTGAAATTTTTGAATAGCATGCTATCCTTGATCCCTACAAGGCTTGACTGAAGAGTTAATTCCAGTTTTTTATTATTCAATTGTGCGCTTAATTCAAGGTGATCCAGTTTGCTTCCATACATCTTTAAACCAGGAGAACTTACATTAAGTGACAATTGCCGTTCTTTCGAATGATACATTCCATTCACCACCGTCCCTTCTCCGATTTCAAAAGAGGGTAAAAACAAATGGGTAAAATCACCCGTATGGTTGAAACGGGCCTTTAGGTCGAATTTCTGTTCCTGTGGAACTTTCAGCTGAAGCGAGCTGAAATAGGCTGGCATAACCGTGCTTAACAGATTTTCAAAGGAGATACCCAGCTCCTTCAAAATATACTTTCCAGATACTTCGCAATCCAGAAAATCAGAAACCAGTTTCAAATGTTTAAATGAATTCTCTTCCGTCGCAGAAAGGTTAAAAGATTTGAAAGAATAAGTTACTTGTTCAACAATTACCTGAGTATTGCTGATATCAATAAAACCCCTCAGATTATCCAGGGTATTGCCTTGCACCTTAAAATCAAGTTGGGCCGAAAAAGAAGTCTGCTTTTTCGTTTTAACAAGACCCAATGCAGTCAGGTTAGCTTGCTGTATAGCTGCGTTAAAATCCATCTGAGGAATTTTCTGACGGAAGTCCACACTCCCATCGAACTTCAGTTTAAGATTAGCATCATTCAGAATGAGTGTTCCGTCAAAAACACTTTTTTTCACCTGGGCGGAAATTTGAGCATTCTTATAGGCATACCCCAATATACCCAGACTACTGATCGTTCCGGCAAGTTTCGCATCCACCTTATCACTTTCTACACCGCTCCCATCAATCGTTGCATCAAGAGCAATTCTTCCGACTTGTTGGAGCATTAAAAAACGGCCGATATCAAAACCCTGGGAATTAATTTTTCCGGAATAATATAAACGTTGATTGGTATAATTTTCCCGCAGGGAAATGTCCGAAGAAACACTTCCCAGTGCAGATGAAAAGGTTCCTTTCGCAACAAAATCAGCCAGCAAACCTGAAAGTCGCCCCGAAAAAGAAATAGCTCCCAGGGAGGCCATATTAACCGGTATTTCCAAAGTTTTGCCCGAACTAAAAGGAGGAAGGGGAAAACGCTGAAGATCTTCCCGGTTAGTCACTAATTCTTCAACCCTTAAATTCATTCTCATTTTATCCACATCCGGCAAGCCTCGTAATTGAATATCCCCCTTATAAAATGTACCCTTATCCAATTGGATTTTCATGTTTCTGCCATTCAGCTCATTTATTTTCCCACCCAGGTCTCCCGAAAATAAAATATTCCGGTGCATTCCATTCAATGCAGGAGCAAAATAAGCGATATCCGCCATCTCCACCCGACTGGTATCAAACCGCCCACTCATTTCCACCTTTGTTATAAAATCGCTGAAGTCGGAATAATGCTGGTATTTCATTCGGAAATCCGTATGAATATGGCTTCCAGGTGTCAGCAGTTCCAGTTGATCGAATTTCATCCCGGCAGGAGAAACACTTGCCTTCGCCGACAAACTGGACAAAACAAAACCGCACTTTTCCCTTGCGGATAAGTTTTCAATGTTAACATAAATGGTATCCTTAACCAGGTGAATTTTCCGGAGTTTTCCATTCACCGCCTTACATTCCAGGTCAGAATAGTTGATACCTGCTGTCCGGACCGTATCATGCTGATCCCTGAAAACAAAAAATAGATTTATCAGAGAAACAGCATCACAGCTTATGCTCCAAAGGCTCTTGTCATTTTTAGCCATTTCATTGCCCGCAAAAGCATCCACCAAGAACTGGAAGTTGTAATTACCTTCCCCGGAATATTTGATGAGTTTGGCCTTAGGATTTACCAGTTCCAGTTCAGAAACCGACAATTCATGCCTTTTGAAACTTAACCGTGTAACATCCATTTTCAGTTCATCCAGATAAAGCAAGGTGTCTTTGTGGAGATCCTGGATATATACATTACGGAGAACCAGTTTCTTGATAAACTCAACATCCACTTCCCCTATCGTTACCCGGGTATGAAGCTTATTGGAATAGTAAGAAGCAATTTCCTGTGTCAGGATTGTCTGAACAGAAGCGGATCGCAAAAGCAAGGCACTTCCGGTCAACAACAAAACGATTGCCAACAACACAAACGATACAATTTTAATGCGCTTTTTGATATCTTTACCTTTAACAACAAATTTAATCAAACGCTTGGACGTTTCGGAAGATAAACTATACATTTTGGGTATTGAATCCTCCTGTGACGATACCGCCGCTTCTGTTTTTCAAAACGACCAGATTCTCAGTAATATTGTTGCAGGACAGCTCATACATAAAGAGTATGGAGGCGTAGTACCCGAGCTGGCCTCCAGAGCACACCAGCAAAATATCATACCGGTGGTGGATGCGGCAATTAAAAAAGCCGGGATATCAAGAGAACAATTAAGCCTGATTGCTTTTACCCGGGGACCGGGGCTGATCGGATCCCTCTTAGTGGGTACTTCCTTCTCAAAGGCACTTGCCTTATCATTAAACATCCCTTTAATAGAAGTCAACCATATGCACGCCCATGTACTGGCTCATTTTATCGGGGATGAAACCGGAGCAAAACGTCCTCACTTTCCCTTTCTTTGCCTCACCGTTTCAGGAGGACATACCCAGATACTGCTCGTCAAAGATTATCTGAAAATGGAGATCATCGGAGAAACCCTGGATGACGCAGCAGGCGAAGCATTCGACAAGGCTGCAAAAATAATAGGGCTCCCCTATCCGGGAGGACCCTTGATTGACCGCCTGGCACAGGAAGGAAATCCCCATGCCTTTCCTTTCCCCCATCCTCATGTACCAGACTTGAATTTCAGTTTTAGCGGTCTAAAAACCTCCTTCCTGTATTTTACCAATGATCAGCAGAAACAGGATCCCCATTTCATTGAAAAGAACAAAGCCGACCTGGCAGCGTCTATTCAAAAAACCATCGTCGACATTTTGATTTCAAAATTGAAACAGGCCTCCGCCCAAACAGGAATTAAAGAAATAGCGTTGGCCGGAGGAGTTTCCGCTAACAGCGTTTTAAGACAAGTCCTCGTATCCGAAGCAAAGAAAAATGGCTGGAATACCTATATACCAAAATTGGAATACTGTACCGACAATGCCGCGATGATTGCCATTACAGGCTATTATAAATTTCTGAAAGGCGAATTCAGCAATCAGACAATTACAGCTTCAGCCAGGTATACCCTATAAATATATTTTTGCATATGACAAAAAACACACTGATAACGCTTGTTCTACTCCCAATACTGTTTTTCATAACGATGAAAATCATTCAAAGCGAAAAAACGGACAACAGCGCTGAACATCATTTTTACAAATCCTCCAAACCCTATACACGCTGGTGGTGGTTTGCTTCCATTATAAAAAAAGAGGATGTAAAATTTCAATTGGACTGGCTCAAAAGAAACAATTTCGGTGGAGTTGAAATCGCATGGATTTATCCTTTGAACCGGATACAAAAGGACACCATTCACATCACACCTCGTTTGAAATGGTTAAGCCCGGAATGGACAGAAGTAGTTGCTTATGCAAAAAACTATGCGGACAGCATTGGTCTGGGATGCGATTTCACCTTCGGAAGTGGTTGGCCCTTTGGTGATACGGAAGTCAGCCTGGAAGATGCCACCCAGCAATACAAGGACAGTTCTTTAAAATACAAAAGGCCTTACAGTATTTCCTGGAACTATCCTTCAAAACAAGGATTTATAATCAATCACCTTGACAAAAAGGCATTGGAACATTATTCAAAACGAATGGGAGAAGCATTAGTACCTGCTTTAAAAGGATCCAGATCCGGATTATTTTGTGATTCCTGGGAAGTACCTTCCGAAAAAATATGGACAACAGGTTTTGACAAGGTTTTTGAAAAGAGATTCTGCTATGACATCAAGCCTCACATGGACAGCATTT
>JABDFG010000053.1:5548-17266 GCA_013286655.1 Bacteroidota bacterium | reverse complement strand
CATGACTTCTGAATCTTCTTCTTCCCCTAAAAATTGTCCGAGCCTTTGCTCCAGGTTTCCTTTTTCTTTTATGGGAAGATAGGCTTCTATTAATTCTGCATAGGTCAACTGTTCACAATCGACTACTTTATAGCTATCATCCGTTATCCCAAGTTTAACAAAAGCATTCCAGGCCCTGCAGTATCCCCGTCCCCGCAGGGTCCCTCTTAACATCGTTGGTATTTGTTCTAATCCATAAGATCCCCGGTAGGATAAAGAATCCCGGTTGGCATAGGCGTCAAACGCTCCAAGACCTTCTACTTCTATTGTTTCGGTTTCCGTGAAAATTCTGTTATAAGGAATATATTTATACCTGCCATTCGCTATGTAGCTGGCCGTTCCCTGCCCGGCAAGAACAACATTGCGGGGATTCCAGGTAAATTTATAAGACCAGGGATTATCATTACTTTCCGGAGAAATTAAACCGCCACAATAAGAGCGGAAAGAAGTCAACTCTCCTCCCTGCTCCTTAATGCGATCAATAATCTGCATAGCGCTCATATGATCAATACCAGGATCTAGTCCCATTTCATTTAAAAATAACAGACCTTTCTTTTTCACTTCCGTATCCAGCGCGGCAATTTCTTTCGAGACATAGCTTGCCGTAATCAAATGCTTTCCAAATCGCAGGCAATCTTTTGCCACTATCAAATGCAGGTATGCAGGAAGCATGGATACTACCAGATCGGCCCGTTTAATTTCAGTTTCCCGTTGCCCGCTGTCGTTTACATCAAACGCAATAGCTTTGCCCTTTTCATGTCCGGATATTTTTTGTTCGGCCAGCTCCCGGGAAACATCTGCAACAGTTATCTTCCAATCTTCAATAGAAGCCTCCTGTAACAGATAGGTGATCAGGGAGGAAGCAGAACGTCCTGCGCCGATTATTAAAATAGTGTTCATATTAACAAAGGTAAAATTTAGCGGCATTCGTTACCTTTGTGCATGCGAAATTCATTTATAACAGTAGCCGGGATCTCAGGAGCTCTGGCGGTAACTCTTGGTGCAATGGGTGCACATGCGTTAAAAGATCACATTACCCCCGAGCTTCTGCAAACCTATGAAACAGGGGTCAGGTATCAGTTCTATCATACGCTGGGACTCCTCCTGACAGCCCTGCTGATGCAAAATAATTCCTCCGGTTTATTGCGCTTATCCGGCAACCTGTTCATCACGGGTATTTTTCTGTTTTCAGGCTCATTGTATTTTTTATCCACCCGTTCACTTTTCGGAATAGAAGGCATGCGCTGGATAGGTGCGGTAACACCGTTGGGAGGGCTCTCATTCATTGCAGGCTGGGTACTTTTATCTTATTCATTCTATAAAAAAACGTATGAACACTAACTACGAACGCTACAAAACACTACTTGGAAAAATTGCGGATATTTCCTATGCAGGAGCCGTATTGAGCTGGGATCAGGAAGTAATGATGCCATCCAAAGGAGCCGGGTTCAGAGCCCGGCAATTGGCCACATTAGCCGGTATTTCACATCAGCAATCGACCGATGATGAATTAGGTAGACTATTACAGGAATTGGATAAGGATCTTTCGCTTTCAGAAAAAGAAAAACGAAATGTAAAACGTTCTCTGAAAGATTACCAGGAACGCAAAAAATTCACCGTCGACTTCATAGAAACCCTTAACCTTGCTACTTCAGAAGGCTTTCAGGCCTGGCAAACAGCAAAACAGCAAAATAATTTCAAACTATTCGAACCTAAACTTGAGAAGCTGCTGGAACTGAAACGCAGGGAATGCGAAATTCTGGGTTATACAGATCATCCCTACGATGCGCTGATAGATCAATATGAGCCCGGTATGACTACCAAAAGCATCGCTCTCTTATTTACAAATGTGCGCAAACAATTAGTTCCTTTTGTAAAACAAATTGCGGCTTCCCGCCAGAATGACAATAGTTTCATGAAAAAGCAGTACGATACAGCCAAACAATGGCAATTCGGATTGGATGTGCTCCGGCAAATGGGATATGATTTCGAAGCGGGCCGCCAGGATCTCTCCAGTCACCCTTTTACGACCAGCTTTAACCCTTTGGATGTACGGGTTACCACGCGCGTTAACGAGCACGATTTCAACGAAATGCTATGGAGTTGTATTCACGAAGGCGGACATGGTTTGTACGAACAAGGTCTGCTTCCCGAAAATTATGGTTTACCTGCTGGAGAAGCCATCTCATTGGGAATACATGAATCTCAGTCACGGTTATGGGAAAACAACGTAGGCAGATGCCTTCCTTTCTGGAAAGCCAATTTTAAAAAATTACAAGCCCTCTTTCCTGAAAATCTGGAGGGTGTTTCTGTCAATGATTTTTTTAAGGCCATGAACCAGGTAAAGCCCTCCCTCATCCGTACCAATGCAGACGAGCTGACCTACCATTTTCACATCATGATCCGGTTTGAAGTGGAAAAAGCGCTTCTGGAAGGTTCGATCAAGGTTAATCAAGTCCCGGAATACTGGAACAGCAAATACAAAGAATACCTTGGAATTGACGTTCCGGATGATACGCAGGGAGTGTTACAGGATGTTCACTGGAGCCATGGAGGTTTTGGGTATTTTCCCACTTATTCGCTGGGCAGCTTTTATGCAGCCCAGTTATACGCCCAGGCAAAAAAAGAATTACAAAACCTGGAAGCGGAAATCGAAAAAGGAAATTCCAAGCCTTTGCTTTCCTGGCTTCGCGAAAAAATTCACATACATGGTAAATATCATACCTCCGAGGAACTTTGTGTGGCTGTGACAGGAGAGAAACTCAATTTTGATTACTTTATGGACTACGCCAAACAAAAGTACAGCAGCATTTACGAACTAAAACAAGTTATCTAACTCATTAACAATTAGTTAAAAAATACAGCGCTGTTCAAAAGTTATCTTCCAATAAAGTCCTGTTTTTGTAAATTTGTTTCGCTTTCTTGTCAACGAAATATTAACCAAAATCGAAAACGATGAATGAATTTGGATTAAGAGCTAAAGGTGCCACTATTGCAAATCTGGGTTTGGAAAATGTAGAAGCGGCATACTGGAACTTAAATGTAGCTGAACTGGTTGAAGAAACATTGCTAAAAGGAGAGGGCAACCTGTCCGATACAGGTGCCCTGGCTGTTGATACCGGAGAATTCACCGGAAGGTCTCCCAAGGATAAATTCATTGTCTGTGATAACATTACGAGAGATACCATATGGTGGAGCGATGTTAACTTTAAATTTGATCCTGAAAAATTCGACAGATTATATAACCGTGTTACTGCCTATCTAAGTGGAAAAGAAGTATATGTACGTGACTGTTTTGCCTGTGCCGATCTCAATTACCGTTTAAATATCCGGGTAATAACGGAATCGCCCTGGGCTAACTTGTTTGCCAACAACATGTTCCTTCGCCCTACCCGGGATGAAATCTTAAATTTTAAAAATGACTGGACAATTATTCAGGCACCTGGCTTTAAAGCCTCTCCGGAAATAGATGGTACCCGTCAGCACAATTTTACCATCATGAATTTTACCCGCAAAATTATTTTAATAGGAGGAAGTGCTTACACGGGTGAAATTAAGAAAGGAATATTTACACTATTGAACTACCTGCTGCCCCAGGAAAAGGGCGTGTTGTCAATGCATTGCTCTGCCAATATTGGTAAGGAAGGAGATACCGCCATCTTTTTTGGTCTTTCAGGGACAGGTAAAACAACCCTATCCGCAGATCCTAACCGGAGGCTGATCGGTGACGATGAACACGGGTGGGCTGACAAAACAGTATTCAATTTTGAAGGTGGTTGTTATGCCAAATGTATTGATCTGAGCAAGGAAAAGGAACCGGAGATCTTTGAGGCCATTAAATTTGGTGCTTTGCTCGAAAACATAGAGTTTAGCGCTGATACCAATTCGGTAGATTATAAAAATATTTCAAAAACAGAAAACACAAGAGCCGCTTACCCTCTTAACCACATTGCCAATTCCATTGAACCTTCCAGAGGCGGAGTTCCAAAAAATATTTTCTTTTTAACATGCGATGCCTGTGGAATCTTGCCTCCTATTTCCCGGTTGACAGCAGGACAAGCCATGTACCATTTCATCTCAGGATATACGGCTAAAGTAGCCGGTACCGAAGTAGGTGTAACAGAACCCTCTCTTACTTTTTCTGCCTGCTTTGGAAAGGCTTTTCTACCCTTACACCCTACTAAATATGCGGAACTATTAGGAGAAAAATTAAAAGGGCAAAACATAAATGTATGGATTGTCAATACCGGCTGGACAGGGGGAGCTTATGGAACAGGCAGCCGGATGAAACTGGCCTATACCCGGGAAATGATAACAGCAGCGATGAGTGGCGCACTGGATAAAGTGAAATATGATACAATGCCGGTATTTGGATTTAGCATTCCGTCCAGCTGTCCAAATATACCATCCGAAATTCTCAACCCCCGCAACACCTGGAAAAACAAAGATGAATACGATGCGAAAGCGGCAAGCCTGGCATCAGCTTTTGTGAAAAATTTTGAGCAATATGCCAGCGCTGCTAAGGAGGAAATTCTGGGTGCTGCACCTAAGATTACGGTAAATGCCAGTGTTTAGTTTACGTTAATATAGCTTACAAAGCTGGAGGACCAGACGCTGTCATTATCCTCTACTCGCAAAGAAATCTGGAAGTTCCCGGTCCCTGGAAAAATATAACTGATGAAATTACTGGGAGTTATTACCTGATAATCGGGCGAAATGGAAAACTCGTAATTAATTATCCTGCCACCAAATTTTGCATCCCTGTCATAACTCTGATCAGCTTGTAGTCTGAATTCCAGGGGATCATAAACAGCCGTCTGCAGATAGGTTAAATAAGCCACCGGAGCTAAATCTTTAAATGTCGTCAAACGAATACTGGCATCCCCCGATAAGCCATAACCATCAATTGCCTTCAACTGAATACTCTGAAATCCCGTTGTTTTCGGATTGAAAACAAATCGCTGGGAAGATGTAAGCGAAAGAGTTTGAAAAACGCCATTTCCAAGGATATTCGTTATTACCCTCACACTCTGCAATGCCTCATTGTCTTGCAAATTATAATCAAAATAATAATTACCCTGGCTCAATTTAAAGGAATCTGTCAGGATTGTTTGATAAGACGAAAGTGCATTAAAATTGCTATCGTCATGTCTTATAGACAGCTGTGGGGCTGTATTTAAATTCACATTAAAGTCCCTCCTCGTATCGCAACAAGAGAATAAAATTGCACCAAAAAACAATACTATGTTTCGCATAACCTTAATTTTTTATCAGTTTTACACTCCGGGTTATCCGATCGTTTTTAAATTCAATAAAATAAAAGCCCGGGACTAAGTCACTTGTATTCAAAGTCTGGCTCTCCGCCAAATTTTCACTGTGTATCACTTGTCCCAGAACATCCATTAAACGGATTTGAAAAAATTCATTTACATTCCTGCTTTCAATGGTAAGATTTTCCTTAAATGGATTCGGGAAGATCAATATACCTGTTTCAGCGGACAGTTCCTGAATTCCTACATAATCATCAACTTGAATATAAGCAGGTTTAAAAAGCGTGTCGGTACACGTATTAACATCTGTAGCAACTAATTTGATCGCATAGAAACCCGGAGCATTAAAATAATGCCAGGGACTGAGTTCTGTTGAAAAATCAGCATCTCCAAAATCCCAGTAATAACTTACAGGAGCTGCACCAGATGAAGCATTTATAAAATGGACAGCATCCCCGGGATGAATGCTTGTTTTAGCTGCATTAAAAGCAGCAGCAGGCCTAGTGGCCATTACAATCAGTTCCTTTTGTGGAGAAATACAACCATCTGCACCAACAGAACTTGTAAATAAAGTGTCGTTTTTTTGAATCGCGTTAATTACATATGGATTACCAGAATAAAGGAAAGTACGGTCTGCGGTATACCAGTCAATTTCGGCATTTGGAGGATAGCTTGATTCCAAAGCAATCGTTGATCCGATACAATAGCCAGCCATCAATGCAATTTGCGGCATTTGTGTGCTGTCCTTTTCAACATTAACAATAACTGTTTTCTCCGGTGAAGTACAGCCATATTGTGTAGTCTGAATTACAGAAATAGTATCATTTTGTTGTACTTTGTCCAGCACTAACATGGCAGAAGTAGCTATTAAATCATTTTTTGAATCATACCATTCAGCCCTGCTTGCAGGTAGTTTGTTTGACAAACTAAGGGAAATATCCGTCCCATAACAATAATAGGAAGGCATTGAAATAACGGGCAATTGACCCGAATCAACGAGCGCCATTTTCAGTTCCTTTGCACTTTCGCAGGCAAAGGGACCAATATCCAGAGTAGGATAATAAACACTATCAACTGTGGAAACGTAAATTGTTCTATTACTCATGATATTCGCAAGTCGTAAGGTATCCCCGGTATGAATTAAACCTGTTCCGTCGGAATTATACCAACGGTTAACTCCTATGTATCCTTTCATTCCCGTAGTATCCATGTGCGCTGTTAAAAGGAGTGTTCCTCCCTTGCAAATAACAGTATCCTGAGAAATAACGGGTGGATTCGGTACAGGAACGGGTATTAAATTAAAGCCATACCTGCTGCTACCGCAATACCCGTTATTTTGATCCACATAATAAGTTGTCAGTACCAAAGTGGAACCAGTTGTATACGAAGTCCCGGTATAAAAGGAAGGTCCCGTTTCATCTTCGTACCAATTATAGGTATATCCAGCAATGGGATTCAGAATATTCAGGGTTGTCATATCCCCCTTGCAGGTTAGCAAAATATTAAACCCATCCACATTTTCAATCAGGGGTGGTGATGGATTCTGACATAACACAACCGTCCACTGATCGGTCGTTTTAACGGTACCCGCACGATTTGCACCCGTTTTATCCAGGCCCGAGTCAGAATAAGAATTCCCCGTTAAGAGTATCACATCCTGGTAATAAGCCGCATTTGTAAGCAGATCATCATTGCTTCCCCCATAACAATAATCAGCCACAGCCGTCATACTCCCTGAATTTATTCTTAAAATCCAGTAATCCTGCCCCCCCTTGCCCGAGGATGTTTTATCAAATCCCGGACCACTGTTGACATTCATACCCAGAATAAAATTATTGTTATTGTCCAATACAACATCTCCCACCGTAATGTCATCATTCGCTCCAAAAGCATATTCTCCCTCCGGAACCATTGTTGCAGACAATTTAACAATCCAGCAATCTTTTTTATTTGAAATCGTCCTCGCGGGAGTTGTACGTAAATAAAATGATCCGTAAGAGCAGGAAGTATAATAATCAACTGTGTTAGCAGGTAATGGAATGTGTTCCATGAAAAGGTAAACATTGTTATTATAATACATCAGTTTTTTAGCTCTTGAAAAACCATAATGACTTCCATAAGACAAAGTACTTTGCCGGACATCAAAGGAGGAATACAAGGAAGTCATGGCATACGTATAGCCATTGGCAGAATTGTCTCCGCAGGGAATACGGTTGTAAATATTTTCCAGCGTATAGGAAAACAACAAATCATGATTGGGAAGCTCAACAACCTGTCCACCATACCCGTTGTAAGCCTCAACATAAGAAACAATTTGCCCTGCAACAGCTATATAATCAGAACCTAACAATACCGTTGCACTGATATAATTAAAAGATGAATCCATTCTCACATAAGCCATGAAATTGCCCAGGTCATAATTTGCGCCGCTGGCACCTCTGTAACTGACAAAATTTCCACATAAAATATAGTCACCGTTTGAAATCTGCCTGAAGTCTGTAATCTGTTCTATATCCGGGTTACTGTAACTCGACCCGAAGGTCCAAGAAGTACAAAGTCCGTTCTGATTGGAGATCGATCCGTCAAAATCAATTTCGACAATCCAAACCTCTCTGGTGTAGTTAACAAGACCAGTGGGAAAAGGGTTTGTGCAGTTTACGGAACTTGTTTTATTGCCGCTATTACTGCTGAAAGAAATTCCTATTAATAAAAAGCCTGTCGGTTTGGGAATAACTTTATACAAAACATCGTTATCCGCACCTCCATAGGCATTGTTCCATACTTTGTTTCCATTCTTGTCATATTTAACGACTGAGTAATCTTGCCCGCCGTATTGTACCGTTAAATCCATAGGTACAGAAGATTGACTGATTGTGCCGAAGGTGTAAATATTACCAAGAGTATCACGGAAAGTAAATATACTTTCATCATTGTTTTGCCCACCAAAAGTCGTGTCATTGATCTTCGTTAGGTTTTGCGCAGCTATGTGATTCATTTCAAAAACTGCAAATAATAGAATAATTACTTTTTTCATGTGTGTCTATTTTTAATTTTTACTCTTATAAATAAAACCGAAGTCCTGCATTTCCATAATATCTAAAAGGGCCAAAGGAAGAACCATTATCCCAGATTTCTTTAAACTCGATCAGCAAGACAAACCTTCTGAGCAGGTAGATTTCCGAATTCACATCCAGTAGCAGTCCATATGAAAATGTATTTGTTTTATTATTTATAACCTCATTGGAGGTAGTTTCATCCCCAGTCAATACTCCATAACCAAGGTTAAAAAAAAGGACGTCTTTTATTTTGTAAACCGTATGGTTTAATTCAAGGATGAGATAGTTTGTAGTATAACCGGTTAAATTTATTTTCCCTGTTTCAGAGGAAATTAGTATTCGCTCCATTAATTTTTCATTTTCCAGCCGGCTATATCCAAAACTAAATTGTCTGCCATACTGATTTAATCCTGTTGTGAAGTCCAAGGCCTGAAATCCCATGATGTGACGTAGATTCATTTTCTCCTCCTCGACAGGTGTTTCGACTAAGCTTTGAGCGTATGACCTAAGGGACAGGATGAGTACTAAAAAATAAAAGAGAGTCTTCATAAACTGTTTTTGTTATTAATTATGATCGAATATTAATTATGAGCGAAATTTTAAAATCATAGCCAGTTGAATCTGTTTTTGATAATTATTAAAATAGCGGGTATCCTCCTTACTTAGCTCTCCTGCGTCCTTCATTAAGGCCGCCGACTTTTCTTCATACGCTACGGACTTTAACTGGTAATCCATTGCTTTTGCCATCAAGCTCAGTCGTTGACCCGGATCAACCTGGACACCAGCAACTCCCTGTGCATTTATCGCCTTGGAAAGCTCATCACTCATTTTCATTAATTCGTCTGACAGGTCTTTGTACTTAAATGCCAGTTCTAATTTCAATTCCTTGTCATTGTTTTGTGTTGTCATATCAAAATCATGCGCATTACTTATAGAAATCTCCAACTCATTTTGTTTTTGAACAAGGTTATCAGAAGATAGCTGGCCGAAAAAATCTCCCATGCTTTGATTTTGATTTCCGAACTGTTCCACCAACTGTTTCTTAACTCCGGCAAAAGTCAGTTTGAATACATCCGTATTTGCACACTTCCCATAGGCATTCCTGATACTGGAAACAATGTCCATAAAATGAACACTTTGATACATATAATTACCGGCCTTTAAACAAAGCACCTTGTCCAGAATGGTTTCCAAGTCATTCAGTTTCAAATCCTTAATACTTCCGATATTCTTCAACCGGTTTTCTGCATCCTGCATATAGTTTTTAATGTACTCCAGTTGTTGCCCTTCCTGACGGATTGATTGATACATCTGCTGTCCTTGCTTGAGTGCAGAAATAGCCTGGCTTATCTGGGTGGTTTGATTGGCAACAATGACCGTATTACTTGGATCTGTTACAACAAATTGAGCCTTTCCCCAATAAGGCAATAGGATGACTGTCAAAAAAAACGCCCTTTTTACCTTAAAAACTGTTCCCTTATACATTATTGTTTTTGTTTTACCGGAGCCAGATAAATGGTATAACCTTCCGGCAAATCCAATGATCTGGATTTTTGCAGCAATACCTTACTTCCATTAAAAGCAGACTGACCAATGCTACCTGCAAGTGTCCCATAAGCTCCAATCTGAACAGTTGAATTATCTACGGTAGAATTAGCCACTTCGTCAATCGCGCTCTGATAATAAATTCCCTCAATACGGTCGTTATCATAAATGATGAATCGCACGGGTAATTCTTCTGTATTTGTTATTTTAACTTTATCCATGACAGAGGTAGTTTCATCCCCAGTCAATACTCCATAACCAAGGTTAAAAAAAAGGACGTCTTTTATTTTGTAAACCGTATGGTTTAATTCAAGGATGAGATAGTTTGTAGTATAACCGGTTAAATTTATTTTCCCTGTTTCAGAGGAAATTAGTATTCGCTCCATTAATTTTTCATTTTCCAGCCGGCTATATCCAAAACTAAATTGTCTGCCATACTGATTTAATCCTGTTGTGAAGTCCAAGGCCTGAAATCCCATGATGTGACGTAGATTCATTTTCTCCTCCTCGACAGGTGTTTCGACTAAGCTTTGAGCGTATGACCTAAGGGACAGGATGAGTACTAAAAAATAAAAGAGAGTCTTCATAAACTGTTTTTGTTATTAATTATGATCGAATATTAATTATGAGCGAAATTTTAAAATCATAGCCAGTTGAATCTGTTTTTGATAATTATTAAAATAGCGGGTATCCTCCTTACTTAGCTCTCCTGCGTCCTTCATTAAGGCCGCCGACTTTTCTTCATACGCTACGGACTTTAACTGGTAATCCATTGCTTTTGCCATCAAGCTCAGTCGTTGACCCGGATCAACCTGGACACCAGCAACTCCCTGTGCATTTATCGCCTTGGAAAGCTCATCACTCATTTTCATTAATTCGTCTGACAGGTCTTTGTACTTAAATGCCAGTTCTAATTTCAATTCCTTGTCATTGTTTTGTGTTGTCATATCAAAATCATGCGCATTACTTATAGAAATCTCCAACTCATTTTGTTTTTGAACAAGGTTATCAGAAGATAGCTGGCCGAAAAAATCTCCCATGCTTTGATTTTGATTTCCGAACTGTTCCACCAACTGTTTCTTAACTCCGGCAAAAGTCAGTTTGAATACATCCGTATTTGCACACTTCCCATAGGCATTCCTGATACTGGAAACAATGTCCATAAAATGAACACTTTGATACATATAATTACCGGCCTTTAAACAAAGCACCTTGTCCAGAATGGTTTCCAAGTCATTCAGTTTCAAATCCTTAATACTTCCGATATTCTTCAACCGGTTTTCTGCATCCTGCATATAGTTTTTAATGTACTCCAGTTGTTGCCCTTCCTGACGGATTGATTGATACATCTGCTGTCCTTGCTTGAGTGCAGAAATAGCCTGGCTTATCTGGGTGGTTTGATTGGCAACAATGACCGTATTACTTGGATCTGTTACAACAAATTGAGCCTTTCCCCAATAAGGCAATAGGATGACTGTCAAAAAAAACGCCCTTTTTACCTTAAAAACTGTTCCCTTATACATTATTGTTTTTGTTTTACCGGAGCCAGATAAATGGTATAACCTTCCGGCAAATCCAATGATCTGGATTTTTGCAGCAATACCTTACTTCCATTAAAAGCAGACTGACCAATGCTACCTGCAAGTGTCCCATAAGCTCCAATCTGAACAGTTGAATTATCTACGGTAGAATTAGCCACTTCGTCAATCGCGCTCTGATAATAAATTCCCTCAATACGGTCGTTATCATAAATGATGAATCGCACGGGTAATTCTTCTGTATTTGTTATTTTAACTTTATCCATGACA
>JABDFG010000053.1:0-5448 GCA_013286655.1 Bacteroidota bacterium | reverse complement strand
TCTGATAATAAATTCCCTCAATACGGTCGTTATCATAAATGATGAATCGCACGGGTAATTCTTCTGTATTTGTTATTTTAACTTTATCCATGACAATGGAAATTCTGTTGTTTCCACCAAAGATTGCTTTCCCATACATAATTGAATTCTCCGGTATTGTTCTTCCATTGTAGGGTATATCTTCCATAACTCTTATAATGACCGACGTATTACTTTGTATCTTTTGATCACCATAAATCTGGCCTTTGTAGGAATCCTTCCCGTTCTGAACTGTGGCAGATGTTTCCAACGGGTTCTTCTCCATTTTTACCGTACCAAAAGGATTTTTGACCTTTGCCTGTCCTTCTGCAGTATTATTCTGCAATACAGGTTTCTCGATTACCTCCGCCGGATGACTTATAAAACATGCTGGTTTAACAATCACTTTTTTATTCTCTTTAGCCACACCTGCATTAACATTGGACTTTGCAGAAGCACTCATTGAACTTGACCGTTCAGGAGATGCAGACTCTGTTTCACCTAATTTTCTCAAATCCAATTGAACATATTCTATGGTAGCTAATTCAGTTTTCATCTTTTCTTCTTCCGCTTTCAGATGATCCAGCAGTTCCGTTTTCTTTTCTCTTACAGGTAGCCTGCTATCTTCTCTATGAACTCCATCCAGTTTTTTAATACCTACAATTTCATCCGTTTTTTTGAACGTAAGAAGACGAATTACAATGCAAATAGCCAAGAGCCCAAGCCCTGTTAAAATTAATACTACCATTGTTTTTTTATTTTTCATTCCCGATAATGAATGCCTTTTGTATGTCCTGACCAGGTACCTTAATTTTTAAGACACGATCTCCCGAAGACTCTCTGAATAAAATCATTAAATACCCTTTATCGGCCAGTCCGAAGGAAGGAATCACGTATCCCAATGCCCTGGTTGAAAAAGGTTGAATTTCCTGAATAGCCGGAATTTCAATGGGAAAAACATCTTTGCCGTTTTCCTTACCTTTTTTCGCAAATCCCTTTTTCATGTGCTGGAAGTATTGAAAGGAAATAAAATCCAGTTTGTAAGGGATAGAGCTTTTGTTTTTCAGAACAATTTTCAGGTAGGTGTTTTTGTTGTCATTTCGGATGACCGTCACCGCGGCTTCAATAAAAGAGGATATAAATCCCAATGATGACAATTCGTTTTTTGCTTTAACCACTCCTCGTATTTTATTTGCTAAAGAATCATTTGTTTGGGAATTTCTTACTAAAGCCTGGTCAATTCCTGAAGTTTTTTCTTCCACGCTTCCTTTTTTTGGAAGCGATATTTCCATATTTTCCGATGGCTTACTGAAGTCATACAGGAATCTTTTATTATCTTTTTTATAATTAACGATGCCATAATAAAACGTTTTCCCAGTTTTAAGCAACATCGTTGAAGCCGGCACATTCGTTTTCAGGGCTCGGATAAAAATGCTATTTTCTTCTATTTGAGAAACATAATCCTCCGGACTTCCGATATCAACCAGCTCTACTTTATCTTTAAAAATGAGATAACTGGTATTATTATCTGTACAATACACCGTATCAATGGTACAACTCGTTACCTGAGCTAATACGGCTTCCATACAGAGTAAAAAAAACAGGGTCAAATAGCGTGGTTTCATCTGCGTTCTCCCTTTAAGCTATCCGGCACTAACTTTATTTTTTCCGAAATAGCCGGTTCATATTTTATCAGATCGAATTTATTAACCAACAGACCAAATGGGTTTTGTTCACTTCTTGAATCTTCACTCACTGACAATAATACGCCGTACGGGACAAGTTGATTCATTCCCCTCCACATAACCGTTTGTTTAAAATAAGCCCGTACCTGGTAAGGTTGCACCATCTCCGTTACAAGCACCGAATCAAAATAAATTTTCGTGTAGGCATTTTCCTTTCTCAGCAAATCATAAAGTCCCGATTTAGTCAAAAGGTCCCTCGTCTTCATCCCAATGTCATTGTCCATTAAATGTAAAGCCGCCTCCAGGTTAGGATTATAGGTATAAATATCATTTTCAAACAAATGTTCCAATATGAGTTTGGTATGATTTTTAACTTCCCAGGCCTGACGAACAGCCAGCTCATTCCTTTTTACTAAAAATGTTCCGGCATCGGTTGCGATATAGGTCATATCAGCCTTCCCATTCTTCTCCAGAATAAATAAAACCATGAAAATCAGGGTTAAAACCCAGGAAAGAAAAATGCAGACAATGGCCATTGCCTTAAACTTGTTCAATGTTTTAAAAAAATCTACTGTTTCCATAGTTTATAGCTGGTCCGTTTGTTTAGAAATTTGCATCGATTTTGATCGTTGGAATGCAGGCGAACCACCGACGGATGGTGCGGTGATCGATTCGGCATACGGATGTACCAGACTTTCGGGAACTGAGGGACGTACAGGTATATCCGCTACGTTTGTAGCAAATCCGGACTTCATCGCTTCAACTCCGCCACTGATACGGTTTCCCATACCCAGGACATTGGTCGTCATTCCTGCCATCCTTCCCATAAACTGGCTGTGTGCCCCTCCAATATATTTATTCGTGATATAGGGAACCATCAGGTACATCAACGCGATACCAATGTTCATCACAATAAGCCCTTTTCCGTCATGAGTTTCCAGCATACGATCCAGGTAAGCATTCAATATCCGATCCAATACCCCCATTGTCAATGCCCAACAACCGGCACTTACGTAAGCGTTCAGCCAATGTGTAACTGTTTTTTCAAACAGGGGAAACATGGAAAGTAAGACCGCGACAGGACCCACGGCCATTAAAAACATCATGTATAATTCACGGATACAATAAATAACCGCCCGGGAAACAATAATGATCAAATGCGAACAATTCGCCACTAGCCAATCCATAATATTAGAAAGTCCATCTGTCCAAATGCTGAAATTTTCTTTGCTCTGATTATAATCCAGCAACTTATTTACTTTATCCGTCAGGGAAATACCTGAACTATAATTTCCTAATGTTGGTCCAACGGCATCGGCGAAATAGGCAATTATCCCATTTACCTGTGCCAGTATTTCTTCATAATTTACCAGGCAAACCAATAACAACAAAAATCTTCCAAACCTCATAATATTCAATTCCCGTTCTCCAACCACCCATTTCGTCATTTGCCCAAGAAAAACAAACGTAAAGGCAATCAGTACAAGCGGCAGACAAACCGCCTTAACAGATAAGGCCACAGAAATTGCAGCACTGTACATATTCGCCACAGCCGTTACACCATAGTATTTCGTAAACTCATTCACACTTGAATCAAGTGATTCTGAAACGTAGTTAATCGGCCAATTACTAAAATAATATTCCATGTATTCTCATTTATATATCAATTAACAACCCTTTCTACCCTATTGGCTATTCGCTATTGGCTATTCGCTATTGCCTATTCCCTATTTGCTATTATTTATTATCAAAAAAGCCATTCTTTTTATCCTCCGTCCATTGCATAATTGCAAACTGCAAGTTCTTATAGATCGACTTCAATTTATTGATATGATTTCTCTCGACCGGGTTAGAAGTCAGTATAGCATGTTCAGAAGAAGGCACCTCCAATACAAACACATTTGAATTATTTCCCTGTTTTATAAACAGTTCTCTGCAGACTGCATTCACCCGGATACTGGCCACTTTTTTCATCTCCGATGTTGTCAAGCCCAGTCCAATTCCCACCTTTCTGATTTCAGTTTCAGTCGTATGATTCAGAATGATTTTCGTTTCACATTTGCTTTTTATAGTTGCTCCTATCGCTGTTTCCAACTCATCAACCCCCTGAGTAATAATCGTCATTGAACCGTTACACTTACGGATCGTTCTGTACAAATACTCAACGAATTCTCCCATACCATCACTCAGCATAGACCAGGCTTCATCCATGGTAAAATATTTTTTATCATCCGGATATTTTCGGATCACATCCAGGGTGAGCTCTATCAAAAGAAAAGAGATAATGGGATACAATATTTTATCGTCTTTGATTCTGGCCATATCAAAACACACCAGGCGATAATCGGATATGTCCAGCGTGTCTTTGGAATTCAGCAGTTCCTTGTATTTACCTGAAATGAATGGTTCCAAAATAAATCCAAGATCCTCGTAATTGATTCTGTCAATTCGTTTTTTAAGATCTTCACTTCCTTTGTTCTTCCTGACATAGTCACTCAGCCAGACGAAAAAATTTGCAAGATTGGGGATCGGTCTTATTGCATAATCAATTGCATTTAACTGTTGATAATAAAGCTCCATAAACCCCTGGATAATGGGCCATTCCACCTGAGTAAATTTTCCGCCCTTACCTTTTATCAAAAGAGACAATAATGTTAAGAGTACTCCTGATTTATCTTCGTTCAATACATACCTTTCGGCAGTATCCATTTCAATTAAAAACGGATTAAATGAAATCGGATTTTCAGGATTATATTCATAATACCTTACATCACTCTTCGGATCATTGGATCCTAAATTTTCCAATATGTTACGGTAAGATCCACCCACGTCCAGGATATTCTGACGTTCTTTTCGTTCGTAACGCTGCACGATAAAATGTCCCATTGTAAAAGACTTTCCTGATCCGGAGGGCCCGACACAAATTGCATTCTGATTATTTAGGCTACGGTCAAACAGATCAATGTAAACCATGTTTCGAAAACGGTCGCAGATATAATCGCCCTGATCTTTACTGGTAAATTCATGTGTAAAATTGGCATAACAGGAAGCCATTTCGTTCGTTGTCAATACCCAACGCATATTTTGCGCTGCGCCTCCTGGCAAGCAGGAAAAAAATGCAGCCGCATTGTCAAAGGTTTCAACCAGCGGTTCGGTATTATTGGTCGCCCGCATAGCATCTCTGACACTTTGGAGCTGAACCTCACGGGCTAAATCGCTCATTGGAAACACGATAACCTGTACGGACACAGAAACAAATTTCAGATCATTCGCTCTTACATGCGCGGTATATGCGCTCAGCTCCCGGTGTTTTATTTCTGCGCTTTGACCTCCCACTTTTGAAAACAACACCTGTTGGTTCCTTTGCCGGTCCAATTTTTGCAATTGTGCAAGCGTATCCTCCTTCCACCAATTTGTCACTGTGATATGAGGAAACTGCAGGTAGATTCCCAAGCGGTACATGTAAGGAGCATCCAGACCATATTCATTGGGAGTTGAATAAAATATATCTTCTCCCATTTGCTCCATGGACACTACATTTACTTTGCGCTCTCCAATGACCAGACTGTTCAGATCATTGTACATATTTTTATAGGGTTCGGCTCCCCGTTCTCCGAACTTTTTAAACTCACAATTCAACAGCTGGTATTTCAAGGCGATTATCTGATCTGAATTTAGCCGGCTCGCCCTGATTTGCCCCATAGACACCAGGGATTCAATAAAAGAATTTCCTCTTTTTTTAACA